>CANGPL010000056.1 GCA_947455725.1 Hyphomicrobiales bacterium
CAAAAGCCGCGATGATGACCGGGTTGTCGGCCGAGCTGCCTTGACGGTGTCCGGCATCACGGAAAATGGCAAACGCGAAATCCTTGGCGTTCGGATTGGCGACACTGAGAGTTTTTCGACCTGGGACGAGACCTTTCGCTGGCTCAAGCGACCGGCGCGCCTCTGCCGGGGTCTGATTGCCAAGCCAGGAATGAGGCCTGACATTATTGAAGTCGTAACGCCATAGAGCCAGCTTGCGACGGGCATCGGACAGGCTGTCAAAGATCTCTTCGTTGAGGCATTCGTCGCGCAGGCTGCCGTTAAAGCTTTCGATGTAGCCATTCTGCTGCAGCTTGCCGGGATCGATGTACTGCCACTCCACCCCATTTTCGTTTGCCCATTGCAAGATGGCCTTGTTGGTAAACTCCGTCCCATTGTCATTGGTGTTGATAACTTGACGGCCATTCGAAGATCACCTAGCTTAATTACCATGAATAGAAAATCCGCAAAACCTATAAATTAGGGCGCGGCAGGGGAACGAAACGCCATGGATAAGCAAATTGCTTCGGATCCAACGATGGCCGCGGCTAGACCAACTTGGTTGACGGAAAATTCAGTTTCGCTTGAGGCGTGTGTCGCCGATATGACCCACGCGGCAAAAATTTTAAATTATCCTTTGGCTGTCGAGATTCAAAAAAATATTCCAATTTACGATGCCGAATTTATTGCAAAACAGATAGGCAATCGTACCGTTATTGCGCAGCATATGGCCGAATGGACTCATATTCTCCGTGAGGGTCCAGGCATCGTCGTGTTTCGCCGTGCATATAATGACCTTACCGTGATTGATCAGGCGACTTCTGTCCTGCAATCGATCATTGATGAAGAGCGCAACACAATGGGGCAGCGCGGCGATTATTTTGGCCGGCCAGGCGATAATGCAAGATTATGGAATGCTCATGAAAAACTTTGTGCCGCATCGCCAGAATCTTTTGCACGCTATAACGCCATTGATATTGTTAGCCTGATCAGCCGAGCGTGGCTTGGGCCACTTTATCAGATTACTACCCAAGTGAATATAGTATACCCAGGCGGCAAGGCTCAGACCCCACATCGTGATTATCATATGGGGTTCCAAAGTGCCGAAAAATTGGTTCAATATCCGGCCCATGTACACCAACTTTCAGCAGCTTTAACACTTCAGGGTGCGGTTGCTCATTGCGATATGCCGCTAGAGAGTGGCCCAACGAAATTACTTCCATATTCACATCGTTATGTGCCGGGCTATTTGGCCATTACGCGCAAAGAATTTCGCGATTATTTTGAAGAACATCACGTTCAAGTTGAACTTAAAAAAGGTGACGCTATTTTCTTCAACCCGGCAACCTTTCATGCCGCAGGTACTAATACATCGAAAGACATCGTTCGATTTGCTAATTTGATGCAGATAGGCTCCGGCTATGCGCGCTCGATTGAAGTGGTTGACCGAATTCGAATGAGTAAATTATTGTTCCCAAAACTAAAGGCGATGATCGCTCAATTGGTTTTTTCTGAACGCGATATTGACCATATTATAGCCGCCTGCGCCGAGGGATATTCTTTCCCGGTCAATCTTGATGTCGACTCGCCTCTATCGGGCATGGCGCCACCAAGCCAACAGGATCTCATGCGTAAGGCTCTTGCTGAAAAATGGGACGACCAGACCTTTAACACAACAATGGATAATTACGTCACCCGTCGACACACGCACTAAGCAAATAAAAATAAGTCCACGGCAGCCTGTCTATTCAAAATGTATGACGATATGGATTTTCGGTTTCATATCATGACCGAATTGAAATGATGAGAATAGTGTTGAAATAAGATCAGGCTAAACGCGATGTTTCATAATGACGGCGAATTTGTTTGCGTTTTGTTTAAAATGTTCATTTTACTGATGGTTATCCTTAGATGCGTCAAAAAAAGTTTGAAAATAATTACTATCTTGACGCGTTGATGATGGATTGCCAGCGTAGTCTTGGACGTCTATTGTAATTCGATTATGTTAGATAGTTACAAGAAGGTCGAAGGTCCTCCGGCCAAAAAGAGGATACCGGTTAATACAGGCGGCGCCGGACGCTTATTTTAGGGAGACAATGTTCATGAAAAAGATCTTAGTCGGCGCAGTTGCCGCATTGATGATGACAACAGCCGCTAATGCTGCTGATAAGAAGATTGGTGCTACTGTTTCAAGTCTTGAATTCACTTTCATTGCCGTTATGGCAAAGGGCATGACGGATCACGCCGCCAAATTGCCTGGCGTCAAATTGCAGCTTGAAGATGCCAAGAACGATGTGGCCAATCAATTGTCGCAAATACAGAATTTCATCGCGTCGGGCGTTGATGCAATTGTGGTAAATCCAGTCGACACATCTGCTACGCAGGCAATGACGGATGCGGCGGCTAAGGCTAATATTCCGCTGATCTTTGTTAATCGTCAGCCTATCAATATTGATACGTTACCAGAGAAGCAAGCATTTGTTGCTTCTAACGAAGTTGATTCAGGTACGCTTGAAACCAAAGAAATGTGTAGTATTTTAAAGGAGAAGGGCAAAGGAAAGGGTGCTAATATCGTCGTTCTTGTTGGCGAATTATCAAACCAAGCCGCCGTTCAGCGCACGAAAGACGTTCATGATGTTATAGCAACACCCGATTGCAATTTCATGAAGATTGTTGAAGAGCAAACCGGTGGTTGGAAACGCGATGCGGGTCAAGATATCGTGACCAACTGGATTTCGAAGGGTGTTAAGTTCGATGCCATCGTTGCCAATAATGATGACATGGCTCTTGGTGCGATAAATGCGCTTAAAAAGAATGGTATTTCGACCAAGGACATTCCTGTAGGTGGCGTTGACGCCACGCAAGAAGCTCTGAAGGCGATGCAGGATGGTGACCTTGCTGTCACCGTATTCCAAGACGCTGTTGGTCAAGGTGCAGGTTCGCTTGATACGGCTCTAAAAATCCTTGGCGGGGCAAAAGTGGAAAAGAAAGTTTATATTCCTTTCCAGCTAGTAACGCCTGCAAACATCAAGGACTACCTTGCCAAGAATTAAGTTTCTTGGAATAGAGACTAAGTCGCGTCGAGAAACCTCGACGCGACTAATTTTTATAATGGGAAGTGTAAGATGAGGAATGCGGGCGTAGCTATGGGGCAAGTCGAAAAGCAAAGGCGTAAGCCATGGCCTGCAGAGCTCAATGCTTTGATAGGCTTGATAGCGATAATGTTGATTTTTGAGATTGTCGGATGGTCATTGGTTGGACAAAGCTTTCTCCTTAACAAGTTGCGGCTTTCGATCATGATTACACAGGTTGCGGTGGTCGGCATTCTCGCTGTTGGTGTTACCCAAGTCATTATATCAGGTGGCATAGACCTTTCGGGAGGATCCATCATAGGCGCTAGCGCGATGATTGCGATGAGCTTTGCGCAAATAGGCACCTATCCACGAGCTATTTTTGCAGCTCAGGGCCTTGTTGATTTGCCTATTATAGTTCCTATTCTTGTTGGTCTGTTGGTCGCATTGATGTGTGGTTTGATCAATGGTGCGTTAATAGCCTATGTTAAACTTCCACCATTTATTGCAACGCTCGGCATGATGGTTTCAGCCCGCGGTGTCGCGCTTTGGTTCACAAAAGGCCAGCCGATCAGTTTCCCGACCAACGCCTTCATGTCAATTGGCGACGGTTTAACACCCGTCTGGATTTTTATTGGCATTGCAGTACTGTTTAGTCTGATCCTTAAATATACGCTGTATGGCAAACATACTTATGCAATTGGCTCGAACCAAGCCGCCGCTCGCATGTCAGGCATTAATGTAGAGCGGCATCTGATGCTCGTTTATGTAATTGCAAGTTTATTAGCAGGCCTTGCTGGTATTGTGCTCATTGCTCGCTCGCAAACAGCTCAGCCGGTTTTTGGTACAATGAACGAGTTAGACGCAATTGCTATGACGGTCATCGGCGGTGTCTCACTGTCGGGCGGGCGAGGTAGCATTCTCGGCACGGCACTCGGCATGTTGATTTTTGGTGTTATCTTTTCGGGATTTATCTTCCTTTCCGTTGACGCTTATTATCAAAATATGGTCAAGGGAGCGATAATTGTTGGTGCCGTTGCACTCGATCAATGGCGTCAAAAACGTCAGGCAAGGGATGCATGATCATGTCCGACATTATTCTTAAAACTGAAAGCCTAACTAAACATTATGGTGGCGTTCAGGCGCTTGAAGGAGTTGATTTTGAACTAAGAGCCGGCGAACATGTTGCAATTATGGGGGACAATGGCGCGGGTAAATCCACATTTGTCCGCCAAATTACCGGCGTGGAACAGCGAACGCGCGGTCGTATACTTTTTAACGGCAAAGAAGTGAATTTCAAAGGGCCCTTGGAAGCAAGGGAGGCGGGGATTGAAACAGTTTTCCAAAACCTCGCTTTGGCTGATGATCTCGATGTTCCCTCCAACCTCTTTCTTGGTCGTGAAAAAATTCTTTTAAATCTCGGACCTTTTTCGATTTTGGATTTTAAGGGAATGCGAGCAGCTACCGATGCAGCGCTTAAGCGCACAGCGGTCAAAATTCCAAATCTTGGTAATACGATTAGAAATATGTCTGGTGGCCAACGTCAATGCGTCGCCATCGCGAGAACCGCAACTTTTGCATCAAAGCTCATCATTATGGATGAGCCGACAGCAGCCTTGGGCGTACAGGAAACGTTACAGGTTGAGAATATCATCCGGCAATTGAAAGCGAACGGCGAACCGCTGGTGCTGATTTCGCACAATATGCGACAGGTGTTTGATCTAGTTGATCGGATTATCGTGTTCCGTCGGGGTCGAATGGTTGCAAATCTAAAAAAATCCGAAACAAGCGGCGAAGATGTCGTCTCCTATATTACAGGTGCCAAAACTGGCCCCGAGTTTGCTGGAGCAGCTTGATCAATTCGGATCCGCTACGATGGACGTTTAAATCCTGCGAGGATGGTTACGTGCTATAACGATAGAGCAGCAAAGACAGGAATCCCGCGAGAGTGAAGTCCGGCAACGGGTTCTGCTTGACGTTGCGGCTCAAGAAATTCTATGAAGGGATTAATATAGCCGATGTTTGAGCGCGCCAAAATCTATCAATTAAATTTCTACACGATGGCAGCGCCTTACAAGCCTCGGTCGACGCTGAATTTATAAAATATATTTCTGTCTAACAAGATTAGAGACACGAGCTAATCACTGATTGGATCAAAGCCTGCATAACGGACGATATTGATAATGAGGACGTTACTTGTTTTGATCGTGCCGGATAAACTTACGCAATTAATCGCAAAGATGAAACTTTTTTGTGATTAACGGATTGTATACGCATCAGAAGGTTCATCGCACGGACGGATAGGTGATAGATTATGTAATTAAATGTAATGCTCCAAGGGCTACCCTCACCTTGCGTGAACTCGGCTTCGATGGAACAATTAATCTCATAAATGGGGAGAAGTATTTACCGTATGAATGGCCACCCTTGTCAAAGCCGGGCGACGATGGGATTTCGTTAATGCTGATTTAGGCAGCGTTGAACTTGCCGGCAAAGGAATTACGCAGCATTTAGGTCTGGCGGCCAAGAAGATTGAGCGTAGGGACCAACAGATTACATTATCGAACGGAGCGAATTTTTATTTTGCGCGATTGATTTTTGATCAATTGAAAGAGGGGCGCCGCCTCACGGCTTTATTCCAGCAAATATTGTTATGTTGTGAATATCTTATTCCGATTAGATTATGTTCGAATTTTAGTTTTGCCATTTAATTTTAATTGATCGTTATGCGCTAAACTTCCGAAGAAGATTTATGGTGTCCTCTTTAACTGGGAGAAACGCGTTTGATAATATTTTAAGTTTGTCAAACTCTGCTTCATTCTTTGTAAGATAATTGCGGATAGCTTTGCCAAAACTCATACGAAGCTCTGTTCCGACATTAATTTTCTTTACTTTTGTTCTCTTAGCAAGATAAATTCTTTCACTAGCTATGATACCGCTGCCCCCGTGTAATACCAACGGAATGGACGTTAATTTTTCAATTTGACTTAATAATTTATAATTGATTTTTGCAGAATTGTGCGACTGAAGATGAATATTACCAATCGATATTGCTAGAGCATCAACTAATGTTTCACGCTGGAATTTTGATGCCTCATTTGGATCAGTCATAGTTGATTCAGCTCCGTTCGTGTAACCAACGGTTCCGACCTCTCCTTCAACAGAAATATTGTAACGTTTGGCTAATTCGACAACTTTGCATGTAAGTTCAATGTTTTTGTTAATAGGATGCATTGATCCATCAAACATCAATGAAGAAAAACCACAGTCAGCCGCTTCTTGGCATTCTTCGATACTGTAGGCGTGGTCGATATGGATTACGATAGGAACGGTAGATTGTTCAGCTAAATGACGTAACATCTTACCTATTACTGGTATAGGCATATGCTTTCTAAAGCCAGGTCCCGCTTGAAGAATAATTGGACTACCCACTTCTTCCGCCGCCTCAACATAAGCAACAGCGTCTTCCCAGCCTAAAACAACCAGGCCGGCAACTGCATAGCCCTTAACCATAGCTGGAGTAAGTACATCTGATAGTGTTGCTATCGTCATTTGAATTTTGCGATCATGTCCTTAATGCCTGGAATAGTCTCGATTTGATATGCATGAGTTGGTTGAAAAAATTGCACTAAGGGCCTCTGGCTAAGACCGCCCAGAATGGTGAAATAGTACATTTCATAACCGGGTGCTGCTACACAAGGATGATAGCCTTTTTCCAAGATTATCGTTGAACCGTCGACAAGATGATAGGCGTCACCAATTTTTCCGTCTTCTCTTTGGACTAACTGCATGCCAAAGCCATGGTTTGGCTTAAATCGGAAATTGTAGGTTTCATCATGTCTTGTTTCGTCAGGAAGCCTGTCTGTATCGTGTTTGTGCGGGGGGAAGCCCGACCAGCCGCCTTGACCCACAGTAAATAATTCCGATACCAAAAGTCTGCCAACGTGATCACGGTATTTGGCGCCAAGAATGTGTTTAATTTTGCGATGTGTCTTCGTTTCGTCTGAACCATATTGAACCAAATCAATTTCGGCGGCTCGAACGGCAAATGGCACTAGTTCTTTTTCATATCGAGCACCTGCGATAAAAATCTCGGCGTCTTCTGATAGGCAGATTATCTTTGCCTTCGCACCGCTCGGAATGTAAGCGCCTTCAGGCTCGCCACCCCAAACATCATCAATCCTATTACCAATATGATCGAATTTATCTCCTTCGACCTCAATATTGACTGAACCCGTCGCAGGTACGATACACGTTTCATAACGAGGTACTTGATATTCGAAGCTCTGCCCATTTTTAAGCTTTACAATGTTAAAATAATTTAGCGGTACTCTTGCATCATCGATGTCGATGACTGGCTTATTTTGGTTATCATTGGGGGCAATGTGCATAAGTTGGATCCATCTCACCGTTTGGGTGCATTATTTGCCATAAAATTTAATAATTCATCCGTCGTTGGGTTGGCGGGTGAACATCCGACGCGGGTCACGACAAGCGCAGCGGCGGCAGATCCGCGGTTAACGCTATCGCGGATAGATAGTCCTTGCGCTAATCCAGTAACAAAGCCACCCATGAAGCTATCTCCTGCTCCTGTCGGCTTTAGGGGTGAAACGGGATATGTACCTGTAAAAAATTCTTCCGATTTATAAAATGTCGTCGAACCTTTTGGTCCCATTTTATAAACGATAATTCGATCCTCAGATTGTGAAAGCCGACGGGCGTGATTGATACCCGACATGGATCCAGAAAGGACGTCAAATTCTTCGTCATTTCCAACTACAATATCACTCAGTTCCGCCAAACGATTACAGACTGATGCAGCCTCATTCAAACTATCCCAAGAATAGCCACGATAATCGACATCGAAGATTACTGGAATATTTGAGTTGATGGCTTTTGATACGGTAGCAAATGTCGCCTCGCGCGAGGGCTCTTTTGCCAGCGCTGTCCCTGTTACAATGAGTGCGCCAAATTTAGACATGTTAATATATTGGACATGCTTAACAGAAAGCTCAAAATCAGAAGCGCAATTTCGATAAAGAACAGATTGGCAATTTTCTGCCTTTGTCTCAACAACGGCGAGCGATGTCCTTACCTGTCCTGATGCAGTATAAACGAAATCAGTTGCTACATTGTACAGTTTGAGCTGCCCAAGCACATAGCGGCCTACTGAGTCATCGGAAACAGATGTTAAAAGTGAAGCTGAACCACTCAAACGCGTAATAGCCGACGAAATATTGGCTGCCGAACCACCAAGCGCGGGAAAAAAAGATTTAGCATATTCAATCGCAGTTCCGGATGGTTCGGCATACAAATCCATCCCGGCCCGCCCCAGAACGAGAAAATTATTGAGGGTTATATTCGACAGACCCACTCTAGATACCTGGCCGTTGACGTGTGCGTCCACGCTCAATATTAGCGTGAGCCTCGCGAATACTTTCACGTTCTGATACTTCTGACGTTCCTATTTCCCACCATGCGTGGCCTTCGCCGGTCCAGCCCTCATAAGCGTCTACTTTGATACAAATCACATATGTCCGGTCAGCAACCTTAGCTCGGTGAAATGCTTCTTTTAACTCCGTAATCGAATTTACAGTTTCTGCATTAGCGCCCATAGCGCGTGAATGAGCTTCAAAATCGACGGAGAAAGGCTCAATTGCGAGGCGGCTATCCTTGATCAACGTCGCAAAGGATGCATTGCCCGTATTATTTTGTAATTTATTAATGACGGCAAAGCCACCATTGTCGCACACAATGATAATAAGCTTTTTACCTGTTAAAACAGATGAATAAATGTCTGAGTTTTGAATGAGATATGACCCATCACCAACGAAGACAATCGTGTTTTGATGAGGCTCATCTTCTTCTTGTGCAATGCGCGCACCCCATCCACCCGCTATCTCATAACCCATGCAAGAAAAACCATACTCCACGTCGATTGTGCCTATGCCCTTGGTCCGCCAATTAGCGGCAAGCTCCGAGGGTAATCCGCCAGCAGCCGCAACAATTCTATCCTTTGGCTCGCATAATGTATTGATTGCTCCAATGACTTGTGCGTACGATATCGGTCTATTCGTTCCGGCCCGATCGGTTGGGCTAATATTATCATTTATATATGTATTCCAGCTGGCACGCTCTTTACGGGCCAAATCGGTCCATTCTGAAGGAGCCTGGTAGGACGCTAATGCATGATCTAGAAGGCGAATCGAAAGCTTAGCATCACCAACAACTGGCAATGACATATGTTTACCCGCATCAAATCGACTTACATTCACTGTTACAATTTTTGCTTCGCGTGCAAAGGCGGTCCATGAGCCAGTTGTAAAGTCCTGTAAGCGTGTTCCGATCGCTAAGATAACATCTGCTTTTTCAGCTAGATTATTTGCAGAATTTGAGCCTGTAACACCAATAGCTCCACAATTGAGGGGATGCTCGAATAGCATATTTGAACGGCCTGCAATGGTTTCAACAACTGCAATTCCGTGTTTTTCCGCGAATAGCTTCAGTTCTTCGGTCGCTTCAGAATATTGAACGCCGCCACCGGCGATGATTAAAGGCCGCTTAGCTTTTGAGATGACGGCCACCGCGTCGTTAATATCACGAATATCGGGCGATTGTTGTCTGATGCGGTGGATGCGCTTCTCAAAAAATTCAACCGGATAATCATAGGCCCATCCTTGTACATCTTGGGGTAGCCCTATAAATGCAGGGCCACAATCAGCCGGATCTAGCATTGTTGCAATTGCGGTAGGTAGGGATTGAATAATCTGCGCGGGATGCATGATGCGATCCCAATATCGCGTAACTGCTTTAAATGAGTCATTTACAGAAATCGTGGGATTAGCAAAATGCTCTACCTGTTGAAGCACCGGATCAGGCAAGCGAGTAGCGTAAATATCGCCACATAGCATCAAAAGAGGTAATCGGTTTGAATGTGCAACAGCTGCAGCCGTGACCATATTGGTTGTTCCCGGTCCGGCCGAAGCGGTGGCAAACATAAAGCGCTTACGAAGTTTTTTCTTCCCATAAGCAACCGCAGCGAGGGCCATGGATTGTTCATTTTGTCCGCGCCAAAGTGGCAATGCATCTCGATGTTGATAAAGTGCCTCGCCTAAGCAGATCACGTTACCATGGCCAAAAATGGCAAATCCTCCGCCACAAAGGCGTTCCTCACCTTTTTCGGTTTCGACATATTGGGACGCAAGATGCTTCACAAGCGCTTGAGCCATAGTTAATTTGATGGTTCTATTGCTCACCGGCATACCCACCTCCCTTGATATTTTTGAAATCATAAATCGCATTTGACATTTTTGCAATCGCTTGCAATAATTTTTGTATGAAAGCAAAGACCGTAGGCATTGGCATCATCGGGGCGGGCTACATGGGCAAGGCCCATGCGGTGGCAATGGCTTCTGTAGGTGCCATTTTTGATCCGCCAATAAGGCCGGTTCTTGAAATGATTTGTACGACAACTGCGGATGGCGCAGAAAATTATGCACGTCAATTTGGCTTCTCGCGATCAACGGACGACTGGCTATCATTGGTGAATGACGCAAAGGTACAAGCGGTGATAATCGCGAGCCCACAAAGCACCCATCGCGAGATCGCATTGGCCGCATTTGCAAATGGCAAAGCAGTTTTTTGTGAAAAGCCGCTCGGGCTTGATCTTGTGGATAGCCGTAAGATGGTTAATGCCGCTCAGCGAAGCGGTTGCATCAATATGACAGGCTTTAATTATATTCGAACCCCGGCGTCACAATTGGCGCGTGAGATTATTAGTTCAGGTGAAATTGGTGAAATAACCTATTTCCGCGGCGAGCATACCGAAGATTTTATGGCCAATTCCGGTTCGCCGGCCAATTGGCGTACGGATGGGCGCGCGCACGGTAATATGGGTGACTTAGCTCCACATATTATTAATGCTGCACTTGCACTTGCGGGCCCCATTGCTTCTTTAGTTGCTGATATCAAGATAGTTCATACGAGTCGTCCTTCGGCAACTGGTATGAAGGCCGTAACAAATGACGATCAAGCCCATATGCTTTGTAGATTTGAGAGTGGCGCATTGGGCTCACTCTTCATAAGCCGCATCGCAACAGGACGGAAGATGGGTTACGCTTATGATATTTACGGGACTAAAGGTGGAATCAGATTTGATGGTGAAGATCAAAATGCGCTTTGGCTTTATAAGAGTGACCAGCGTTCTGACAGACAAGGATTTACCAAGATCCTAACTGGACCTGAACACCCAGATTATAAAGCGTTTAGCTTAGGTCCGGGACATGGTACGGGTTATCAAGATCAGATTATCATTGAGGCGCGTGATTTCTTAAAGGCGATTGCAAGTAATGAGTGCATTTGGCCAACATTCCAAGATGGGCTCCTTGTCAATCAAGTAATTGAAGCTGCTTTCTTATCTCAATCGACACAAAGCTGGATAAAAGTTGCGGATATTTAAGGCGGGGAAGAAAACATATGAACATCAAGATAGGTAATGCACCTTGTTCTTGGGGTGTTGAGTTCGCGAATGATCCGCGTAATCCCGAATGGGAACGTGTACTTGATGAATGTAAAGAGGCAGGATATTCCGGTATCGAATTAGGCCCTATTGGATTTATGCCTGAAGACCCCAAAGTACTTGGCGATGCCTTGGAGGTGCGTGGTTTAACATTAATTGGTGGGGTAGTGTTTCGTCCCTTTCATGAACCCCAACAATGGAATGAGATCAAAGATGCATCTCATCGTACATGCAAATCTTTAGTTTCTCATGGTGCAAAACATCTTGTTCTTATTGATTCAATTTCACCTCGTCGAGCGCCGACGGCCGGCCGACCTGATGAAGCAGAAAGGATGGATGACACGGAATGGAAGGGATTCTCTGACAGAATTAGAACCATTGCGAAAATGGGAACAGAGGAATATGGCCTCACCGTGTCTGTTCATCCACATGCTGCAGGTTTTGTAGATTTCAAAGAAGAGACCGAACGTCTTTTAGCGGATATTGACCCTAAGATACTCAAACTTTGCCTTGATACCGGCCACTCACATTATGCTGGTTTTGATCCTGTAGCTTTTATGCGGGTCTATCGTGATCGATTGTCCTATGTGCATTTTAAAGATATTGATCCCAAGGTTAAGTCAAAAGCTGTTGCTAATCGCACTGGGTTTTATGACGCTTGCGGACAAGGCATTTTTTGTAATCTTGGTAAAGGGATGACAAATTTCAACGCTGTTCGCGATCTTCTGCTTTCGACTGAATATGAGGGATGGTGCACGGTGGAGCAAGATTGTGATCCACTTGGGCCAACGTCGCCCGTGGATGACGCGCGGGCTAACCGAGAATTTCTTGCCTCTTTGGATTTTAAGTAAAGGATTAGTTCGATGGCTAAATTGAATTGGGGTATGATTGGCGGTGGGGAGGGAAGCCAAATTGGACCCGCCCACAGAATCAGTTCGTCGATCGATGGACTATATACAATGGCTGCCGGTGCATTAGATGCCGATCCCGTCAAAGGGCGTGAATTTGGGCAGCGCCTAGGTATCGCAAAAGACCGCTCATATGGCAATTGGCATGAAATGCTAAAGGGTGAAATTAGTCGCGATAACCGCGTTGATCTGGTAACTGTAGCAACTCCTAATTCAACTCATTATGAAATTGCTAAAGGATTTTTGGAAGCTGGAATTAATGTGCTTTGTGAAAAGCCAATGACAGTTTCTTTGGACCAGGCCGAAGATCTCGTAGCACTTTCGAAAGCTCACAATGTGATCTGTGCGGTCAATTATGGCTATTCAGGTTACGCACTTGTTAGGCATATGCGCGCTATGGTTGCTCGGGGGGACCTCGGAAAAATACGATTAATTAAAGCAGAATTTGCTCACGGGTTTCACGCTGATGCCGCTGATGCTGATAATCCACGGGTCCGGTGGCGTTATGATCCAGTGCAAGCAGGTATTTCTGCGCAATTTGCCGATTGCGGCATTCATGCCTTGCATATGGCAAGTTTTGTAGCCGGCCAAGAGGCCCGCGAACTTTCTGCTGATTTTGCTAGTTGCCTGGAGGGTCGCGTTCTTGAAGACGATGCACTAGTTAGCGTTCGAATGGATGGCGGTGCACTCGTTCGACTCTGGACAAGCTCGGTAGCAATTGGGCGTATGCACGGCCTTAACGTTCAAGTGTTTGGCGAAAAAGGCGGATTAAGATGGGCACAAGAATTCCCAAATCAGCTTTATTGGACGCCATTGAATGGAAGGACCGAAATTATGGAGCGTGGTGGGCCTAATCTGTCACCTGAGGCAGATCGAGCTTCAAGAGTGACAATTGGACATGCTGAAGGTATGCCACTCGCGTTCGCAAATATATATTCAGATCTCGCTGAGGTTATCACGGCAATAAAACAGAATAGGAAGCCTAACCCTCTTGCGTGTCATTATCCTGATGCTGTGGCTGGTCTTCGTTCAATCGCTGCTATTGTTGCGTCCGTTGAGTCAGCAAAAAGCGGCGGGGCATGGTTAGACGCTCGACCAAAAAGTCTTCGGTAATAGATGACGCGCGGCTCAAACATTCCGCAAAGTCTTACGTATCAACGCTTCGCACGGGAAGATTATTTTCGAAGACGCTATTTTGGGGTTATTGATTAAATTAATTGCCTGGTTGACTGCTGCTACAATGATATCCCCAATGGGTTGCCGGATTGTTGTGAGTTTGTAGGCTGACCAAGATGCCATTGCAATGTCGTTAAATCCAATCACGCCTACTTGTTCGGGAACAGATACTTTTGCTTCGTAGCAAGCGTCAATCGCGCCAATAGCCAAAATATCATCGCCACAGAAAACAGCGTCAATGCTGTGCGCTTGAAGAATTGTATGCATAAGATCGCGTCCAACGTCGTGGGAATAGGTTTTTCCAAAAATTTCGAGAGAAAGGTCAAATCCATTGAACTTTAGTTCTTCACGAAATCCCTTAAGGCGATCTTTAGTTGAGCTAGCTTCTTGAGGGCCACCAAGAAAAGCAATCTTTCGATAATTTCTTTCAATTAAAAGATTTGCTGCTAATCGGCCACCTTGATAATTATCGGCACCAACTACTTGAATGTTGGATTTAGGTTGAGTCTTGCCAAACGCATGAACGATAGGCACCTGAAGTTTCATAGATTTTTTTAGTAAATCAGGCGGAAGCGTTGAAGATGCTACAATAATTGCGTCAACATTATACTGTTGAAGCGTCGCCACTGCTTTATTTGCTTCTTCGTCGCCAGATAAATTGATTAGCAACGGCCGGAAGCCATGCTTCTGAAGTCCAAGTGTAAATAGATTGAATATTTCCATATAAGCGGGGTTGTGAAAATTGTTTGATACTAGGCCAATTAATTCTGTGCGTCCCGTAATTAGACTTCTGGCTAATAAATTCGGCTGATAGCCTAGTGATTCAGCCGCAGCTAAAACTTTATTTCTTGTTTTTTGTGACGCGCTGGCTCCTTCGGTAAAAGTACGTGATACCGCAGAAATTGAGACTCCGGCTAATTCAGCAACATTTTTTGCGGTTACTATTTTTTCCATTTCTTCCAGATATAAACTAAAAATTTAATTTCCTTAACTGCTAATTTATATGCGGTTTAATAAGTGGTTTCAAGGATCTAATGCAACGAGAGCGGTGAACGCTTCGTTTGGTGTGTGGTAATTTAATACACGTCTTGGTCGACCATTAAAGCGGTCTTGAACGAGTTTAATCCGTTGTGGTGTGATTTCATCGAACGCTGTTCCTTTTGGAAAATACTGTCTGATCAAGCCGTTGGTATTTTCGTTTGTTCCGCGCTCCCATGGTGAAGCGGGATGAGCAAAATAGACATTCATCCCGTTGCGATTGTGAACGCCTTATGCTGGCTCATTTCCCTGCCCTGGTCATCCGTTAATGAGCGAGCGAGATGGCTTGGAAGCTTGGTAAGCGCTTTGGCGCAAGCTTTACGGACCGTTTGTGCGTCCTTTACTTTCAGTGGAATGAGCATGGTAAAACGGGTTGTCCGTTCGACCAGCGTTCCAAGTGCGGTTCGTTTATATTTGCCAAGGATCAAATCGCCTTCCCAATGACCTAGAACGGTTCGGTCAGCAACATCCTCGGGGCGTTCCTCAATCGACAACATATCGGCGATTTCCCCTCGTGTTTCCTCAGATTTTGCCGTTTTACTCGTTCGCTAATGCCGATATTTGTTTTCTTGCCGCAGCCCCTTGATCAGCGTGGCTTTCAGCTCGCCTTGCGGCAAGACATAGATGTACTGGTAAATCGTCTCTGCCGAGATGCGCATCGTCATGTCATCAGGATAATCCATCCGCAACCGTTTGAAGATCTCGTCGGGCAACCATTCCTGTTTCAATCAAGAAAGTACATATTGCCATAACCGCATGCACTCGAAGAGCTACCGCTTCCCCCCACGCCGAGGGCCCATTACCTTCTGGGCTTTTCGATCCGCAGAACAACATCGATGCGCATATCGACCATAATTGTTCTTCACTTCACTCGAGATCGTCGAGGTCGGACGACCTATCTGCCGAGTTATCTCTGCAAATGATAAATCTGACGTCAAACCGCGGCTAATGGCTTCTCGGTCTTCAAGTCTCAGGTAGCTATAATGTTTCTGATCAATGTGGAGCCCATATTAGCCCCGTTGCGCTAGATTCTTGAAACCACCATTCAAATTCTATACTTTCTGTGAAATAAATATGTACAACTAAGAATAATTTGGAGGAAATTAATTATGAAACATAACCGCATGACAATCGCCGATTTGAGGGCACAAAAAGGTAAGCAACAAATGACTATGTTGTTTGTTGAGTCGCCGGATGAAGCGGCGGCAGCATCTGCTGCTGGTATTGATCTTTTATCGATCATTTCTCCCAGATGGAATGCTGAGATGCGTGAAGCAGCTGGAAATTGCTTTGTCCAAGTCGGCTTGTTGTATGGTGATAATGCCACCTATGAAGATTATCTTCGCTCGGCATTTTCAGGAATGAAAATCGGAGGAGACGCTTTTTATTGTGCGGGAAGTCTTGATACGATCAGAAAATTATCGGCTGAAGGTATTCCTGTCGTGGGTCATGTTGGCTTGGTGCCAGCACGGGCAACATGGACAGGTGGCTTTAAGGCTGTTGGAAAGACAGCGGACACGGCTATAGATGTCTATAATCAGTGTAAATCACTGGAAGAAGTGGGTGCGGTGGGTGCGGAAATCGAGGTTGTTCCATCGCGCGTTACCGAAGAAATTGCAAAGCGTACTTCACTGGTATTGCTCTCAATGGGTGCAGGAACGGGAGGAGATGCGCAATATCTTTTTTCTGAGGATGTGCTTGGATATACACGGGTTCATAGACCACGCCATGCTAAGGTTTACCGGAATTTCCGTGCCGAATATGATCGTCTTCAACTTGAACGAATTGCTGCTTTTAGCGAGTTCCGAAAGGATGTTGAAACAGGCGTATATCCTGAGGATAAACATTTGGTGCCGATTGACGATGCTGAGCTTAATGCTTTTATTAAACTTCTTCCTTGAGGATTTAGAAAATCAAAAGGCGGGTAAGTAACCCGCCCTTTTTGTTAAATTTTAGCAAGTTTCACAATACTGGTTTTGGTGCTGGCTTAAAAGGACGGGCGCTTGAGGGAAGTGGCCGACTCACAAAATAATTTGGATCCCGCAATTGTCTTATTAAGGTTGGGATAATTTCACGATAGGCATCCCAAAAGCTGGAATAGGGTCTTGGGCAGTCAGCCAACATTTCTTTATGAAGTTCTGGAAGCGCGTGATAGGGCACCATGGGAAACATATGATGCTCAACATGATAATTCATGTTCCAATAAACAAAACGACTAAACGGGTTCAGATAAACCGTACGGCAATTCTGGCGATGATCAAGAACATCTTCAGCTAAACCAATATGTTGCGTAATACCGGTTAGAATATGATGCCAGGCGCCATACATGCGTGGCAATCCCACGATCATTAGTGGCAGAAGAGAGTTCATATAAAAGCATGCCATAATCACCAGCGCGTAAATCGAAGTCCAAATTCGAGCTGTATTATACACTTTGATTCGTTCCATATCTGGAATAAAATCTCTTTCTTGGTCATTTAAGGATCCTCTTGCGTAACGCAGCATCGTTCCTAACGATTGCGGCACATCAAGAATCCCAAACATATTTAGAGCCAGTTTAATCATTTCTGGCGGACGCATCGTAATAATTTCCGGATCACGGCCAACAACGATCGTATCTGTATGGTGCCGCGAGTGGCTCCAACGCCAAACAACAGGATTACGGATCATCATGAAGCAGGCTAATTGATAAATTGCTTCATTTTTCCATTGGGTCTTGAAGGCCGTACCATGCCCACATTCATGCCAACGGCTATCCCCGCCAGATCCATACAGAATACCATAAACAAAAAAGATAGGCGCACACCATAGGCTAGGCCACAAATATATGCCGATTGCTGCCGTAATAACCATAGAGCCAATCCAGACCAGTGTATCTCGGGTTGCTGGACCATCGGACCGCTTCATCAATTCTCTCATGCGAGCACGCGGAATATCGGTCTTATACCATTCAGCATTCGCCAAGCCGATCTCAATAGCTTGTCGGTTAAGTGGGCCCGTAAGGCTATAGTCACGCGGGTGCTTCGCAACTTGAGTATCAGTAGTCATGACCTTCCTATATCCTTATTTATTTTCGACTGATTTTCTTATCTTATATCACCTCAGGATTCTTTAGAAAACGTGCATTCATTGTCGCAGTATCCTCATCTGAGCCATCGTGAAATGTTCCGAAAATACGATCAAAAGGGACAAGACCGTAGCCATAATTTACCTCAAGATATTTATGATACAGATAGTTAATGTAATTAGCTGCACTAAAATAAGATCCATCAGCTAACTTAACCTTCGATCCTATAATAGCACCATTGGCTTTCTTGAACCGCACCGGGTTCGTCGGAGGCTTGTTGGTTTAAGTTAAGCTGCCTGTTTGGTTTCGTCCAGTTGCGCGTAGTATTTTTCTTCCGCTTCTGCTGGCGGAATATTGCCGATGGGTTCGAGCAGACGTCGATTGTTGAACCAGTCGA
>CANGPL010000057.1 GCA_947455725.1 Hyphomicrobiales bacterium
AGCGACAAGGCCGGAGCCCTCCTCGATGCGTAAAGGCGGCACGCGGACGCTTTGGCCTGCCTCTAAGCGGTCTTTGGTCTCGACGCGCTTGGAATTGACGCGCAATTCGCCCTTCCGCGCGATGCGCTGGATATGGCTGAAGGAAAGGCCCGGGAAGCGATGCTCCAGAAAGCGGTCAACCCGCATGCCCGCTTCATCCTCCGTTACATTGAGGTTGAGCACGGCGGTGGGAAGCGGCGCGTGTTTGACGACCGGCTTAGGGGCCTGTTCAACCAGGCCGGTTTCCGCGGCGCGTTGAGCCCGTTCTTTGGCTTGTTTATCGCGCCTCATGTAAGCATCCTGACCGCGTAGAGGCCAAAAGCGAGGCCGAGAATGGAAAGTACAACCGAACCCACAACATAGACCAACGCGGTTAGAACCTCTCCGCGCTCATAGAGCAGCATGGCATCGAGAGAGAACGCGGAAAAGGTGGTATAGCCGCCTAAAATGCCCGTGGTCACAAATAAACGCGCGTCCTGTGACCAGGTCTCGGTGGCTTTGAACGCGAAAAAGCCCGCGGCCAGCCCCATGATGAGGGAGCCCGAGATATTGATCGCCATAATGCCAAACGGAAACTCCGTGCCCGCCACGCGGCCAACGGCTTGGTTCACGAGATGACGAATAGCCGCGCCTATGCCGCCGCCCAGGAAAACGATGAGGGTTGAGTTCATGGGTGGGGTAATAGCACCGGAATGGTGGATTAGAGAAGAGGCTTAACGGACGAAGCGAAGACAGGCCGAGGTTTTATCGCTTACCCAACAACGCAATCCCCTTCATCTCCCCCGCCAAAGCCGCTTTCGCCGCGAACTTCCTTCTCCTTTAAGGAGAAGGTGTCGCCAGTGGCGACGGATGAGGTTCTCATGGCTGCTGTTTAAGCCCTACGCTTAAGCTTCGGGCGTTCGTCATTCAAAAAGGTTCTCTGGACCTTTTTGTTTGCTCTGCAAACCACGCCTCACCCCTCATCCGACTGCTCCGCAGTCACCTTCTCCCTCAGGGAGAAGGAAACGAGTTTTCCTCTCACTCCCCCTTCGGCCTAAGCCCTGCTGCTGAGCGAAGGGCGGCATTCATTCGGCTTTGCCAGCCCGGGCCTTGGTCTCGAAACGCTTGAATAACGTCAGGGTCGAGACGCAGCTTGATGCTCACTTTCGGCGTTTCGCTTTTCGGCCGCCCGCGTGCCCGGCGGAAGGCTGCGAGCACGTCGGAGGATAGGATTTCGGATGCTGGCCGTGCTCGCACAAAATCGGCTTCCGTCCACTCGGGATTATCCGCATCGGTTAGATTGATCCGCTTATTGACCATAGCGCGCCATCTCCTTCTCATGAGCGCGGCGAAAGCTGATGAGCCTGATGGTTTCGCCACGCAAGGTGAAAACCAAACAATATCCGTCACCCTCAATTCGACCGAAAGCCCGATAGCGTGTTTCTCGGTAATCCACGCGATCATCCTCGATAATAACGGCTTCGTCCAAATTCATGGCCAGCCCATCCCTCAAATCGAGGCCATGTTTGGCTAAATTGGCCGCGCATTTGTCGGGATCAAATTCAAATTTAGTTTTTATTTGTACCCCCATAAAATACAAAAATCAATGAATTTATCGTGCAATACAGATCATTGGCGACATGCCGCTCAGACAATCCCCTTAATACCCTTCATCTCCCCCGCCAGCGCGGCCTTCGCGACCAGCAAATCATACCGTGCTTGGAGGTTCATCCAGAATTCTGGTGTGGTGCCGAATACTTTTCCCAATCGTAAAGCTGTATCGGCGGTTATGCCGATTTCCTCGCGGACGATGCGTTCAATCCGGGTGCGCGGCACTTGAGCGGCTTTGGCAACTTTGCCTGCCGAGAGGCCTAGGGGCTCCATATATTCTTCGCGCAAAATCTCGCCCGGATGCAGGGGTGCAAGTTTACGGGTGTTTTTTTCCTCAGTGGTAATCAACGATTTCAACATCGTACACGCCATCCTCTTGCCACCGGAAACAGACGCGGTATTGCCGGTTGATCCTTATCGAATATTGCCCTGCTCGATCCGCACTTAATGCGTGTAACTCGTTCCCCGGCGGAGTTTTGAGATCACTCAATCGTTTTGCTGCATTAATCATTTCCAATTTGCGTCGCGCTACTTTTGCAAGCGCCATTGGCATTGATTTTGGAACGACTCCATCCAGCAGTAATTTTGCCCGATCATCGCGAAAACTAATAATCATCGAACAGCCTATTTTGTATCAGTTTATGATACATTTTACAAGGACAATTATTCGATATTTATCTCTCGTATTGTCGACGGAAACCTGATGCTTAAGACAGGTTATGGACAAAATGATGTATGAGATGATGTGTAACTTAAAGGGGGCGTTTCGACACGCGCCTTTGGCGCGGCTGACCATAAGAAGCTTACTCCCCTCGCTCCGCCCTCAGCTTCGCCCAATAATCCAACCGCTTTTTGATGTCGCGTTCGAAGCCTCGTTCGACGGGCTCGTAAAAATGCTGGCGGCCGAGTTTTTCGGGGAAATAGTTTTGGCCGGAGAAGGCGTCGGGTTCGTCGTGGTCGTAGCGGTAGCCTTTGCCGTAGCCTTCGGCGCCCATGAGCTTGGTGGGAGCGTTGAGGATCGTCTTGGGCGGCATCAGCGAGCCGCCTTCTTTCGCCGCTCTTAGGGCTGATTTCCAGGCGGTGTAGACGGCGTTCGATTTTGGGGCGGTTGCGAGATAGACGGTGGCGTGCGCTAAGGCCAGCTCGCCTTCGGGCGTGCCTAAAAAATCATAGGCGTCTTTGGCGGCGTTTGCCACGACAAGCGCTTGCGGGTCGGCCATGCCGATATCCTCGACCGCCATGCGCACGAGCCTGCGCCCTAGGAAGAGCGGGTTTTCGCCAGCATCCAGCATGCGGGCCAGATAATAGAGCGCGGCGTCTGGGTCGGAGCCGCGGACGCTTTTATGGAGCGCGCTGATCAGGTTGTAATGGCCATCTTCGCTTTTGTCGTAGATGGGGGCGCGGCGCTGCACGACTTCTGCGAGCGTTGCGGTGTCGAATACTTCGCCGGGCTTGGCGGAGCGCCAGATTTCTTCCGCCAGCGTGAGGGAGGCGCGGCCATCGCCATCAGCCATTGCGAGCAAGGCGGTGCGGGCGCTGGCATCAAGCGGCAGGGGTTTTCCTTCCACCTCCTCGGCGCGGGTTAGAAGGCGCTCAATGGCGGCTTCGTCGAGCGCGCGGAAGGTGAGGACGCGGGCGCGGGACAAGAGCGCGGCGTTGAGCTCGAAAGAGGGATTTTCGGTCGTGGCACCAATGAGCGTGATCGTGCCATCTTCCATTACCGGCAGAAAGGCATCTTGCTGGCTGCGGTTGAAACGATGGATTTCGTCGACGAACAGAAGCGTCCCCTGCCCGCTCATGCGGCGACCGCGTGCGGCGTCGAAGACTTTTTTGAGATCCGCGACGCCGGAAAAAATCGCCGAGATGGGCTCGAAATGCAGCGTGGTTTCATGCGCGAGCAAGCGTGCAATCGTGGTTTTGCCTGTGCCGGGTGGGCCCCAAAAGATGAGTGAGCCAAGCGAACCCGACGCGATTAAGCGGGTTAGGATACCGTCAGGCCCTACGAGATGGTCTTGGCCCGCGACTTCATCGAGCTTTGTCGGGCGCAAACGGTCGGCGAGCGGACGCGGTGCGTCCTTCTCCAACCCTGCCGCCACAAACAGATTGCTCATGCCCTTATCCGCCAATTTTACTGGTGAGCATATCGCCATTGCGTTTGATCACCAGCGTCCAGTAATACTGCCTTGTCCGTTGCAGCGATAGGACGTCCTTAGCGGTTTTAACCGCTGTTCCGTCAATCGAGACGAGCATATCCCCTTTTTTAAGACCCAATTGGTCGGCGGGTGAGTTGGATTTGACGTTTGTCACGACGACACCGTCGAGGACTGATTCAAGCCCCAACTCTTCAGACAAGGCTGGCGAGGCATTGGCGACGGTGATCCCCGCCAAGGGCCAATTGCCCGAAAGCGTCTGGAGATCACGCGGGCGGGTTTCGGGAGCCGTGACGGCATTCATCGCGAGGATGAGGATTTTGCCGCTGCGGTTGACGCGTAACTCGACTTTAGAGCCAAGCGGTTTGGTGGCAAAGCGGAAGCCCAACCCATCGGCATCATCGACGGCTTGCTCATCAAGGGCCAAGATCACATCGCCCGCTTTAAGGCCAGCGGCAGCGGCGGGGCCGTTCTCGATGACGGAGACAACCAAAGCACCGACGGGTCGATCAAGCCCGAGGCTTTCGGCAATGTCGGAAGTGACGGGTTGAAGCCTGGCGCCGAACCAAGGGCGGCGCACCGTTTTGCTGCCATCGCGTGCCGAAGTCACCACGACTTTCACCATGTTGACGGGAATGGCAAAGCCGATGCCATTGCTACCGCCGGACTTCGAATAGATGGCCGTGTTAATGCCGATCAGGCGGCCATTAATATCGACCAAGGCACCACCGGAATTGCCCGGATTAATCGCCGCATCGGTTTGGATATAAAGCTGATAATCGGAGCCGGAAATTTGTGTACGCGATAAAGCGGAGACGATGCCCGAAGTAACGGTTTGGCCAACGCCAAAGGGATTGCCTATGGCGAGCACGAGATCACCCACTTCGATGGAATCCGAATTGCCAAGCTCAATGGCGGGCAGGTTTCTAATGCCCTTTAAACGCAAGATGGCTAGATCACTGCGCGGATCACGAAGCACGATTTCGGCATCAAATTCGCGCTTGTCGTTGAGGGCTACTTTGACCTCCGTCATGCCCTCGATGACGTGTTGATTGGTGACGACGAGACCTTCTGAATCGATAATGACGCCAGAGCCTTGCGAGCGTTGAATCCGGTCGGGCGCTTGGCCGCCTTCAAGCCCGAAAAAATGTTGGAAAAACGGATCATCCAAAAGCGGATTGCGCACACCTTTTTGGACGCGGGCGGCATAGACATTGACGACCGCCGGTGTGACGCGTTTGACGATCGGCGCGAAAGACGTTTTAACCTCGGCAATCGATTTCGGAACCTGCGCCTCCGCTGGGGCGATCAACAGCAATGCGATAGCCGCACATAATCCGACAAAACGATGCATCCGCTTCTCCCTTTGTTGCGACGGTATATAGGCATCAACCGGGCGCGGCAAAAGAGTGGTCGTTCTTACCCTCATTCTCGCAGCGGGGCTCTCTCTGCCAAGAAAAGGTACTTGCGGAACTAAATTTTAGACGCTTTAGCGCCGGAACAATTTTGTAAATTTAACACATCCAAGCAAAGATTCCCTTCTCCTTTAAGGAGAAGGTGGTCGCGTGAGCGACCGGATGAGGTTCTGGTGTTTACCGCGAAGGGGGCTGTGATATGCTGCGTCCTCACGACCATCAGACCCTCACCCGTCTGCTCCGCAGACACCCTCTCCCCAACGGGAGAGGGAAGTTTTTATGCTTATACAATAAAAAGGGCGGCCCTGAGGCCGCCCGTTTAAATTCCAAACGATGCTTTTGCTTACGCGACTTCGACGATTTCCGTCTTCATCGTTGGGCCTGAATTGAGGCCCTTGGCGTCAACGTCGCGATCAACGAACTCGATGACGGCCATTGGCGCATTATCGCCATAGCGGAAGCCGGCTTTCAGGACGCGGGTATAGCCGCCATTGCGGGCCTTGTAGCGTGGGCCGAGGACGTCGAAGAGCTTCTTGACGAGAACGGCGTCCTTGATGTGGGCAATCGCCTGACGGCGGGCGTGAAGATCGCCGCGCTTGCCGAGGGTCACGAGCTTTTCGACCACTGGGCGAAGATCCTTCGCCTTTGGAAGCGTCGTGACGATCTGCTCGTGCTTGATGAGGGCTTGGCACATATTGGCGAACATCGCCTTACGGTGCTCAGCTGAACGGCCGAAACGACGGCCTCTAAATCCGTGATGCATGGCTATCTCTCCTTCTCGAGGGTGTTATCCGGCCGCCGTGCCACGGTACGGCCGGTCGTTAGTCTACGGTTTTCGGCAGTCGGAATTCGGCAGTCGATTGCCGAACGACGATTGCAGATTGCCGTTCTTAGTAATGTTCCTCAAAGCGCTTTGCGAGCTCTTCGATATTCTCTGGTGGCCAACCGGTGACGTCCATGCCGAGATGGAGGCCCATGGTGGCGAGCACTTCCTTGATCTCGTTGAGCGACTTGCGGCCGAAGTTTGGCGTGCGGAGCATTTCCGATTCCGACTTCTGGATGAGGTCGCCAATATAGACGATGTTGTCGTTCTTGAGGCAGTTCGCGGAACGAACTGACAATTCCAACTCGTCGACCTTCTTGAGAAGGGCTGGGTTGAAAGCGAGCTCTGGCATCGAGGACTTTTCTTCCTCGCGGCGTGGCTCTTCGAAGTTCACGAAGACTTCAAGCTGGTCCTGGATGATGCGTGCGGCATAAGCAACCGAATCCTCAGGCGTTACACCGCCATTGGTTTCAATCGTCATGATCAGCTTATCATAATCGAGGATCTGACCTTCGCGGGTATTCTCGATGCGATAGGAAACCTTCTTAACCGGCGAATAGATGCTGTCGATTGGAATGAGACCAATTGGAGCGTCTTCAGCGCGGTTACGATCAGCGGGCACATAGCCCTTGCCGGTCTTGACGACGAATTCCATGCGCAATTCTGCGCCATCATCGAGCGAGCAGATCATCAGATCTGGATTGAGGATCTGTACGTCGCCCGAAACGGCAATATCGCCTGCGCGCACAATGCCTGGGCCCGTCTTGCGGAGGGTGAGGCGCTTTGTGCCTTCGCCCTGCATCTTGATGCCGATGGCCTTGATGTTCAGAATGATGTCGGTCACGTCTTCACGCACGCCCGGGATCGACGAGAACTCGTGCAACACGCCGTCGATCTGGACGGAAACGATCGCTGCACCCTGCAACGAGGACAGCAGAACGCGACGCAGGGCGTTGCCGAGCGTTACACCGAAGCCACGCTCAAGCGGCTCAGCAACCAAAGTTGCGATGCGCTTGCCATCGTCAGATGGATTAACAACAAGCTTGTTCGGCTTGATGAGATCTTGCCAGTTCTTCTGGATCATAGTGTCGTCCTTCACTCTTTGGCAGCGAGCATATCGGTCCGTCGACCCTGGCCCGGTGCCTTTAATGAAACAGGTATTCGCCGCCGCGCCCGTCGGTCACGGCGACGTCAATTCAATTTTGAAGATTAGACGCGACGACGCTTGCGAGGGCGGCAGCCATTGTGCGGGATTGGAGTCACGTCACGGATCGAGGTGACGGTAAAACCAACCGACTGCAAAGCACGAAGGGCTGATTCACGGCCCGAACCTGGACCGGTGACTTCCACTTCAACCGTACGCATGCCGTGTTCAGCAGCCTTGCGGCCTGCGTCTTCAGCGGCAACCTGCGCGGCGTAAGGGGTCGACTTACGGGAACCCTTGAAACCCATCGTACCAGCGGAAGACCACGAGACCGTGTTGCCCTGCGCGTCGGTGATGGTGATCATCGTGTTGTTGAACGAGGCGTTCACATGGGCAACGCCCGACACGATATTTTTGCGTTCGCGGCGGCGGACGCGGCCAGCTTCTTTAGCCATTGTGTTTTAATCCTTATTAGCGCGCCCGTTATGCCAGGCGCTGGGGATGGAGGTAATCAGCGGGACTGAATGCCCCGCCGAAAGAAATCGCACTCTTAGGCAAATACCTTCGAGATGATCTTATTCGACAAGCGAAATAGATTACTTCTTCTTGCCCTGAATCGCCTTCGCCTTGCCCTTACGGGTGCGGGCGTTGGTGTGCGTGCGTTGACCACGAACAGGCAACTGACGACGATGGCGCAGACCACGGTAGCAACCCAAATCCATCAAGCGCTTGATGTTCATCGCAACTTCACGGCGAAGATCACCTTCGACCATATAGTCGCGGTCGATCATTTCGCGGATCTGGAGAACTTCGTTATCGGTCAACTGATTGACGCGACGCTCGGCCGGAATGTTGAGAGCGGTTACGATCTCTTCGGCCTTTTTCGGGCCAATGCCGTGAATATATTGAAGCGCGATGATCACGCGCTTATTCGTAGGAATGTTGACGCCTGCTATACGGGCCATCGTCCATCTCCATGTCGGCTTTTATTCCAGGGGACTAAAAGCGGGTTACAGATACCGCGCACCGGTGGAGGCCGGCCCTTGCGCGGGGTGATTTAAAACGAAAGCAGCCACCCGACATCCCCTCACGAGGTTGCCCGATGACCTATCGAGTTAAGTCAGTGAGCGGGGAATAGAGGAAGGTGGGGTTTGAGTCAATGCTTAGCAGGCTGCCCCGCAATACTTTAATATCTCCGACGCCGAGAATAAATTCGCTCAATTATAGATGATCATTGAAGCTGGATAAAATCTTCGCTTTTTTGACCTCGGGCTCGTCAAGACGTCCAGCTTTTTCAAGCCAAGCGGCGACATCCGCCCAATTCCAAAGCGGACTTTCCGACGTAAAACGGGCAACCGGAGATGGGAACGCTGCGCCTCTTTGCCCACTCGCATAGAGCGAGATTGCTGCCCGGGTCATGCCTGACCGTTGCGCAATTTCAGAGAGGGACACGAGCGGTTCCGGCTCAACCCGGATGACGCGCGCGCCTACCTTTGAAACCTGTTCGATTGCAGAAGCAAGCGCAGCTTCGAGAGTTTCAGCTTCGCGGGCAAAATCGAGTATGATGACGCCGCGTTGAAAGGAAATCGTGGCGTCATCGCAGCCAGCTTCATAAAACCGGCTTTCAAAATCGTCCGCCGTTGGATCCAATCCATCAGCGATGACGGAAAATTCATGAACCTGCATCGCTCTTTTCTCCATCATGCGGACATCGTGAGATGGCACGAAGGATTTGCCTTGCATGGGTTACAGGATCACGCGGCGTGCTATTGACGCCAATTTGGCACCCGTCCCTATCCGCATGGGAACAAAATAGCCTGCCCCAATGCCCCATTTTACGCAAAGTCCAACCCTGCGCTTCGGCCTGCCGAACGGCCTCTTCAACCGATTTGTGAGGATGACGAGGACGAACCAAGCGCATAGTCTCCATAGTCAAACTGTTAACATTTGTCAACACGCAAAACTATGAGGCTTAAGATGCCCGACTATTCGTCCGTCATTCAATGCGCAGGTGATTAACCCAGCACACCCGCTATCGCCGCTGTCACCTGATCAACCGCTTGCATGCCGTCGATCTTGGTCAGCTTTCCGGCCTTCTCGTAATAGGGTGCTACGACCGCCGTGTCGCGGTTATAGGCTTCTAGCCGTGTCTTAAAGACTTCCGGATCATCGTCCTTGCGCACAGGCTGGCCTGCGGCTTTGGCTTCTTCGGCGCGTTTGATGATGCGGTGGACGAGTGCGTCTTGATCGACGACGAGTTCGATGACCGCGTCGAGCTTCATGCCTTCATGGGTGAGCATGGCGTCTAGCGCCTCGGCCTGCGCCACCGTGCGGGGGAAGCCGTCGAGGATGAAGCCATTTTTGGCGTCCGGCTCGGCGATGCGGTCTTTGATAATCCCGACCACGATCTCATCGGAAACGAGACCGCCGGAATCCATCACGTCTTTGGCTTTTAGGCCAACGGGGGTCTTTGCGGCAACGGCTGCGCGGAGCATGTCGCCTGTCGAGAGCTGGGGGATGTGGTGCTTTTCAACCAGACGCTGCGCCTGCGTTCCTTTGCCCGCGCCTGGCGGACCCAGCAATATTAATCTCACCGTTTACCCCCCCGAAGACGAGCCTTCTTAACGAGGCCCTCATATTGATGCGCCAAGAGATGGCCATGGACTTGCGCCACTGTATCCATCGTGACACTGACGACGATCAAAAGCGACGTACCACCAAAATAGAACGGAAGTGCGGCTTGCGATACTAGCAGTTCGGGTAACATGCAGATGATCACAAGATATCCGGCGCCAAGCACGGTGATGCGCGACAAAACCTTATCGATAAACTCGGCGGTACGCTCGCCGGGGCGAATACCCGGAATGAAGCCACCCTGCTTTTTCAGATTATCGGCGGTTTCAACCGGATTGAACACGATTGCCGTGTAGAAAAAGGCAAAGAAAATGATCAGGCCTGCATAAAGCACCATGAAGAGCGGGCGACCGTGGCCTAAATAGGCTGCCATTGTTGAAAGCCAACCCACATTGCCACTTTGGGCGGCGAAGCTTGAAACCGTTGTTGGCAAGAGAAGCAGCGACGACGCGAAGATCGGCGGGATAACGCCGGATGTGTTGAGCTTCAATGGCAAGAAGGAGGTCTGGCCTTCATAGACGCGGTTACCTACCTGACGCTTTGGATAATTGATCAAGAGGCGGCGTTGCGCGCGTTCCATAAACACGATGAAGGCGATAACGCCAAACGCCATGACGATGATGGCCAAGATCAAAAACGTCGAAATCGCGCCTTGGCGGCCCAATTCGAGCATGTTGGCAATCGCGTTTGGAAGGCCGGCGACGATGCCGGAGAAGATGATCAGCGAAGTGCCATTGCCAATGCCACGCTGCGTAATCTGCTCGCCAAGCCACATCAGGAAGAGCGTGCCGCCGACGAGCGTAATCGTGGTCGAAAGACGGAAGAATAGGCCGGGCTCCATCACCACATTGGTTGAGCCTTCAAGGCCAACGGCAATGCCATAAGCCTGAAAGGCTGCGAGGATCACGGTGAGGTAGCGGGTGTATTGGTTGATAATCTTACGGCCCGCCTCGCCTTCCTTTTTCAAGGTTTCGAGCTGTGGCACAGCCGATGTCATCAGCTGAATGATAATCGACGCAGAAATGTAAGGCATGATCGCGAGCGCGAAAATCGCAAGACGACCGACAGCGCCGCCAGAGAACATGTTGAACAGGCCCAACATGCCCTGCTGCTGCTGCTTAAAAAATTCGGCGAGCGCGGAGATATTGATGCCCGGCAGCGGAATATAGGTGCCGAGGCGATAGACCATCAGCGCCCCAAGCGTGAACCAAATCCGCTTTTTGAGCTCATCTGCCTTTGCTAGCGCCCCAAAATTCAAGTTTGCTGCAAGCTGCTCAGCTGCCGATGCCATGCCGCGCTCCAATTCCTGTGTCTTAAAAACGAAAATGCCGGGCGAACGGACAAAAATCCGCCGCCCGGCAACAACCTAGAGATGGCGTGCCCGAAGGCGAAGATCAAGCCGTGGCTTCTGCCGCGACGCTGAGAAGCTTCACAGAACCGCCTGCCTTCTCGATTGCAGCCTGAGCGGACTTCGTCACGCCGGCCACTTCGAAGGTGAGCTTGGTCTTGATTTCGCCGGAGCCCAAGATACGGACGCCATCGAGATGCTTCGAGCAAACGCCTGCATCAACCAAAGCCTCAACCGTCACAGCCTTCTTGGCATCGAGCTTCTTCGCGTCGATGGCGGTCTGGATGCGGCCGATATTGACCTCATTAAAATGCTTGGCGTGAATGTTCGTAAAGCCACGCTTTGGCAGACGACGATAAAGCGGCATCTGACCGCCTTCGAAGCCCTTGATCGCGACGCCCGTACGAGCGGTCTGACCCTTTACACCACGGCCGGCTGTCTTGCCTTTACCGGAACCGATACCACGACCGACCCGCATGCGGGACTTCTTGGCACCTGAATTATCGCTAATACCATTGAGTTTCATGGTGCCCTCCTCACTTCACGGCCGTGCTGTCATCGACAACACGAACGAGGTGACGAACCGCGAAGATCATGCCGCGCACTTCTGGCGTGTCTGGCAAGGTCGACCGGCGACGCATCTTGTTAAGACCAAGACCGATCAGCGTTGCACGCTGGGCCTCGATCCGGCGGATCGGGCTACCGATCTGCTCGACCGTAACCGTGGATACGGCTTTCTTTGCTGCTGCTTTAGCCATTTCGCTTCCCCTTATGCGTCAGCGCTGGCGCCGTCCGCGTCACCGCGGCGAGACTGCAACTGGGAAACCTTGATGCCACGACGAGCAGCGACCGAACGCGGGCTGTCTTCGTGCTTGAGCGCATCAATCGTTGCGCGAACAAGGTTGTAAGGGTTCGATGAACCGAGCGACTTGGCAACAACGTCATGCATGCCGAGCGACTCGAACACCGCACGCATTGGGCCACCGGCGATGATACCGGTACCGGCAGGGGCTGCGCGCAGCACAACTTTACCGGCGCCGTGGCGGCCTGCAACGTCATGATGAAGCGTACGGCCTTCGCGCAATGGGACGCGGATCAGCGCGCGCTTTGCGGCTTCCGTTGCCTTGCGGATGGCTTCTGGAACTTCGCGGGCCTTACCGTGGCCGAAGCCAACGCGACCCTTCTGATCGCCAACAACGACGAGTGCTGCGAAGCCGAAGCGACGACCACCCTTCACCACTTTGGCGACGCGGTTAATGTGGACGAGCCGATCCACGAATTCAGAATCACGCTCTTCGCGATCCTTACGCTCTCTTGGTTCTCTTGCCATGTAGGCCTCTTACTAAAAACGCGGGCCCGGAAGGGACCCGCTCGCTTCGAGAAAAAGAAAGGGACGGTGTGCCCGCCCCTCTCCCATCAAAACTCTAATCCACCCTCGCGAGCGGCTTCGGCCAACGCTTTCACGCGGCCATGATACATATACGAACCACGATCGAAGACGATGGCTTTCACGCCAGCCTTGACAGCACGTTCCGCTACAAGCTTGCCAACGGCTGTGGCCGCTGCAACATCGGCACCCGTCTTGAGCTTGCCCTTGAGGTCCTTGTCGACCGTCGAGGCTGCAGCCAGTGTAACGCCATTGGCGTCGTCGATCACCTGAGCGTAAATCTGCTTCGACGAGCGAAACACGGATAGACGCGGACGGCCATTGGATGCCGCCTTGAGCGAACGACGAACGCGCGCCCGGCGACGATCGGTGGCAACTGAGTTCTTCGCCATAATGGGGCCCCTTACTTCTTCTTGCCTTCCTTGCGGAAGATGAATTCGCCAACATACTTGACGCCTTTGCCCTTGTAAGGCTCAGGACCACGGAATTCGCGAATCTCGGCAGCCGTCTGACCGACCTTTTGCTTGTCGATACCGGTGACAACGATTTCGGTCGGCTTAGGCGTCGTGATCTGGATGCCTTGCGGGATCGGATAATCGACGTCATGGCTGAAGCCAAGGCTCAGCTTTAGGACCGGACCGGCAATCGCGGCCTTGTAGCCGACGCCGTTGATTTCAAGCTTCTTCTCATAGCCGGCTGTAACGCCCTGCACGAGATTGGCTACCTGCGAGCGGGACATACCCCACATCGCACGAGCGCGCTTTGTTTCGTCGCGTGGCATAACGCTGATGGCGCCATCCGCATGCGAAACCGAAACATTCTCTGGAACAACGAAAGACAATTCGCCCTTCGAGCCCTTAACCTTGACCAACTGGCCGTCAACGGAGGCGGTAACGCCACTCGGAACAGCAACTGGTTTTTTCCCAATACGAGACATTTTGATCTCCTACGTGCTTCGCTACATTGTCCGCTTGATCAGAAGACCATGCAGAGCACTTCGCCGCCCACGTTCTTTTCGCGTGCCTCGTGATCCGCCATGACGCCCTGCGGCGTCGAGAGGATGGTGACGCCGAGACCATTCGACACGCGCGGCATAGCCGAGACGGACGAATAGACGCGACGGCCGGGTTTCGAGACGCGCTCGATTTTCCGGATAACAGGCTCGCCATCGAAATATTTAAGCTCAATCGAAAACTCCGTACGGCCATTGCCATACTCGGTTGTCGAATAGCCACGGATGTAACCTTCAGACTGAAGCACATCGAGCACATTCGCGCGAAGCTTCGAACCAGGGGTCATAACGGAAGATTTGCGACGCATCTGCGCATTGCGGATGCGGGTCAACATATCACCGACGGGATCGTTCACTGCCATTTGTCCGACCCTCCCTTACCAGCTCGACTTCGTCAGGCCTGGAATCAGACCCTTCGAACCTAATTCACGCAATGCGATACGTGACATTTTAAACTTGCGATAAACGGCGCGTGGACGACCCGAGATCTCGCAACGGTTGCGAACCCGGTTCAACGCCGAATTGCGTGGTAATTCAGCGAGCTTGAGGCGAGCCTCAAAACGCTCTTCCATCGTCTTCGTTTCATCATCAGCAACAGCCTTAAGGCGCTGACGACGACCCGCATATTGCAACGCTAGCTTCTGCTTGCGCTTATTATTCTCAATTGCACTCTTCTTGGCCATATGCCTCTCCTGGTGCCCGCGTTTAAGAGCGAACTCTTACTGCCGGAACGGGAAATTGAACGCACGGAGCAACGCCCGCGCTTCGTCGTCGGTCTTAGCTGACGTGCAGATGATAATATCCATACCCCACACAGCTTCGGCCTTGTCGTAATTGATCTCGGGAAACACGAGATGTTCCTTGATACCCATGGCATAGTTACCACGACCATCAAAGCTCTTCGGATTCAGACCGCGGAAGTCGCGAACGCGCGGCAGCGCGATGGTGACCAAACGATCTAGAAACTCGTACATGCGGTTCTTGCGCAGCGTTACCTTCGCGCCGATTGGCATATTCTCACGCACCTTGAACTGCGCGATAGCCTTACGGGCTTTGGTGACGACTGGCTTTTGACCCGCGATGAGCGCGAGATCGCCAGCAGCAACCTGAACCTTCTTCGTGTCGGATGTGGCTTCGCCAACACCCATATTGATCACGATCTTTTCAATGACCGGCACTTCCATGACGTTCTTGTAACCAAACTCTTCCATGAGCTTGGCGACCACGACATCGGTGTAGGTCTTCTTTAAACGCGGCGAAGCCGCAGCGATATTCTCAGCCATCGATCAGGCCTCCCGAACGCTTGGCGAAACGCACCTTGCGGCCGTCTTCCAGAACTTTGAAACCAACGCGCGTTGGCTTGCCATCTGATGGATCAGCAATCGCGATGTTGGAGAGATGGATCGGCAACTCTTTCGAGATGATACCGCCCTCTTGGTTCATCGTCTGCTTCTGGTGCTTGCGAACAACATTAATGCCGCGCACCAGAGCGCGCCCTTCCTTCGGGCTCACCGAGACAACTTCACCTGACTTGCCGCTATCGCGACCGGTCAGAACGACGACCTTGTCGCCCTTCTTAATCTTCGCAGCCATCACAGCACCTCCGGCGCGAGCGAAATGATTTTCATGTGGTTCTTCGCGCGCAACTCGCGGGGCACTGGTCCGAAGATACGGGTGCCGACAGGCTCTTTCTGATTGTTGATCAGAACGGCTGCATTCGAGTCGAAGCGGATGACCGAGCCATCAGGACGAATAACGTCCTTAGCGGTGCGAACGACAACCGCCTTCATGACGTCGCCCTTCTTCACGCGACCACGTGGAATAGCTTCCTTGATGGAAACAACAATCACGTCACCAATGCCAGCATAACGGCGCTTTGAGCCGCCTAGCACCTTGATGCACATGACACGACGAGCGCCGGAATTATCGGCCACGTCCAGATTGGTTTGTACCTGGATCATGTCTTGATCCTTTCTCTGTCTCAGACTGGTTTCCAGTAATCCCCAGGTCGGGAGAACCGGACTTCGACTGACGGAGGTCTATGCCCCCCTCATTTGAAATGCCTATGAATCAGGAAGACGATGCTTCGTCAACCAAAACCCACGTCTTCAGCCGAGAAATCGGCTTCGACTCTTCGATACGCACCTGATCACCAACCTTAGCGTGGTTGTTTTCATCATGTGCATGATAGTTCTTGGTCTTGCGGACCGTCTTTTTCAACAGTGGATGGGTAAAGCGACGCTCTACCTTCACCACAATCGTCTTGTCCTGCTTGTCGCTGACAACGACGCCCTGAAGAATGCGCTTTGGCATCAGTTTCTCCTTAAGCCTTGTCAGCGGTTGCCCGCTTAGCGGTAGCAGTCGTCTGAATACGGGCAATGTCGCGGCGAACAACACGTACGCGCGCGGAATTCTCAAGCTGGCCTGTAGCACGCTGGAAGCGAAGATTAAACTGTTCTTTCTTCAGCTTGACGAGCTCTTCTTGCAATTGATCAAGCGACATAGCGCGAAGATCGGAGATACGCTGGGACGATTTCATATCTTACCTCCTTATTCCGCAATGCGCTGAACGAAACGGGTCTTGATCGGAAGCTTGGCTGCGGCGAGCGTCAGGGCTTCACGGGCGATCTCGGCGGACACGCCGTCGATTTCGAACATGATACGACCTGGCTTAACGCGAGCGACCCAATATTCCGGCGCACCCTTACCTTTACCCATGCGGACTTCGGCAGGCTTTGACGACACTGGAACGTCTGGGAATACGCGGATCCACACGCGACCGGCACGCTTCATGTGACGGGTGAGTGCACGACGAGCGGCTTCGATCTGGCGAGCCGTGATACGCTCAGGCGCCATGGCTTTAAGGCCAAACTCGCCGTAATCCAATGAAGTCGCGCCCTTCGAAGCGCCGTGAATACGGCCCTTGAACTGCTTACGGAATTTTGTCTTTTTTGGCTGCAACATGATCGTGTCTCTTTAACCTTCGCGACGCGAACCAGAACGGCCGCCTTCATCCGCCAAGCGCTTATCTTGCGCCATTGGATCGTGTTCGAGAATTTCACCCTTGAAGATCCAGACCTTAATGCCACAAGTGCCATAGGTCGTGAATGCAGTGGCGACGCCGTAATCAATATCAGCACGCAGCGTATGCAATGGCACGCGACCTTCGCGATACCACTCGATACGAGCGATTTCCGCGCCGCCGAGACGGCCCGAGCAGTTGATACGGATGCCTTCAGCGCCAAGACGCATGGCCGACTGAACCGAACGCTTCATTGCACGGCGGAAAGCCACGCGACGTTCAAGCTGCTGGGCAATCGCATCCGCCACCAAAGTGGAGTCGATTTCAGGCTTGCGCACTTCAACAATGTTCAAAACAACTTCCGACTTTGTCATCTTGCCGACAGAAGCGCGGAGCTTTTCGATGTCAGCGCCCTTCTTGCCAATGACAACGCCTGGACGTGCCGAATAAATAGTGACGCGGCACTTCTTGTGAGGGCGCTCGATGATGATACGCGAAACACCCGCTTGCTTCAAAAGCTTCATCAACATCGCACGGATCTTGATATCTTCGTGAAGAAGATTAGCAAAATCAGCCTTACCGGCTACCCAGCGGCTTTCCCAGGTACGATTGATACCAAGGCGTAGACCGATCGGATTGACTTTCTGTCCCATCGTATTCTCCTCAAGCCTCGGCGGTGGCGGGAACTTCCCGCACAATGATGGTCAGGTTAGCGAATGGCTTCTCGACACGACCTGCACGGCCACGAGCGCGGGCATGGAAACGCTTCATAACAAGCGCCTTGCCGACGAAAGCCTGCGACACGACGAGATCGTCGACATCGAGATCATGGTTGTTTTCAGCATTCGCAATTGCACTTTGCAGGCATTTACGAACGTCCAACGCAATACGCTTGCGGGAAAACTCGAGATCGGCGAGTGCGCGCGAAACCTTCTTGCCCCGAATTAACTGGGCAACGAGGTTGAGCTTCTGAGGGGAAACGCGCAGCATGCGCGAAACCGCCTTCGCCTCTGTGTCCGCAAGTGCGCGGGGGGTGGCAGCCTTACCCATCGGTTACTTCCTCTTCGCCTTCTTGTCAGCCGTGTGACCGTAATAGGTACGGGTCGGCGCGAATTCACCGAA
>CANGPL010000058.1 GCA_947455725.1 Hyphomicrobiales bacterium
GATGATGACAAGGGGATGGTCGCCAAAGATTTGCGCGCGAACGCTAAAATCCCGTGGTGGGCGACCCATAAGGGCAATATCGATTTCATAGTCCCGCAAAGCTTCAATAATCGCGCCGCGGTTTCCCACAGTCAGTGAAATATTGACGCGTGGGTGAAGATCCCGGAACACGGCCATGAGCGTCGGTGCGAAATATTTTGCTGTTGAAACCGCGCCGATGCGCAACTGGCCAGCATTGGCCTCGCTAATGGTTTCTATTTCTTCAAAGAGCTGTCGAAGCCTCGCTTCAATATCTTGAGCAGCCCGCAGAGCGGCCTCGCCGGCAGCTGTTGGACGCATACCCCCCCGTCCACGATCGAACAGGGTTACGCCAGCCTGATCCTCAAGCTGTTGAAGTTGAAGGGTAACTGCCGGTCCCGTGAGGCCAATTTGCTCGGCCGCCGCGGAAATTTTGCCCGTTCGCCGAATAGCGAGGATCGAATGAAGCTGGCGAAGCGTGACGTTTTTCATTATTTAAGATTAAAAAAATTAATCCTAAATGTAAATATTATAAAATTTACTAATATTAAAAAAACGAGAAGATGATCCCCAGTTGACGCAAATCGCCCTGAATAAGGCCAACCGCAGCGAGGAGGACGTTATGAAGGGCATGCCACTCAAGGAGTATCTGACGGCCAATCTCGCTGATGATGACGAGGTGCGGGCGGGCGTTGCGGCCTTGGTTGATCGGTTTGCCGGTGTGGCGGCTGAATTACGTCTTGCGATCAATGAGGGTGCTTTGGGGGCTGCCTTTGGCGCGACGCTCGCGTCCAATAATGCCGATGGGGATGACCAGAAGGCGCTCGATGTTCATGCCGACCATCTTTTCATCAATGCCGCGCGTGAGGCCGGTGTTGCCTATTACGCCTCCGAGGAACAGGCTAATCCTCTGATTATTCGCGAAGGCCGCCCTATTTCGGTTGCGATTGATCCGCTCGATGGTTCATCGAATATTGATACCAATATATCGATTGGCACTATTTTCTCGGTTCTTCCAAGCAAGGACAATGCAGAGGACACGTTTCTTCAACCGGGTACGGCGCAACTGGCGGCTGGATTTTTTGTCTATGGCCCACAGTTGACCCTTGCCCTCACGATTGGTCAGGGGACCTCGCTTTTTGTTTATTCAGAACGGCGCGGGCTCTTTTTGAAGGCCTATGACTCGGTAACGATCGATCAGGACGCCAAAGAATTCGCCGTCAATATGTCGAATTATCGTCATTGGGACGATACGATGCGGCTTTATATTGATGATTGCCTTTCGGGCATGACGGGCCCGCGCGAAAAAGATTTCAACATGCGTTGGATCGCTTCGCTTGTGGCGGAGGCCTATCGCATCATGATCCGGGGCGGTATTTTCATCTATCCACGGGACAATCGAAAAGGCTATGGCTCGGGCCGGTTACGCCTTGTGTATGAAGCCAATCCGGTCGCTATGCTGATGGAGCAAGCAGGCGGTAGCGCGATTAATGGCGAACAACGTGTTTTAGACATTCAGCCTACCAATCTGCATCAGCGCACGCCGCTCATTTTTGGCGCACGCCGCGAAGTAACAAAGATCGCGCGCTATCACGCCGATCCATCTGGCATTGCAATCCGCCATCCACTTTTTGGCAATCGTGGCCTGTTCCGTTCTTAAGGAAAAAACTATGTCGCGCAGTCATCCTATCATTGCTATTACCGGTTCATCTGGCGCCGGTACCACTACGGTTAAAGATACGTTTTCGAAAATTTTCGTTCGCGAAAAAGTGACCGCTGCCTTTATCGAAGGTGATGCGTTTCACCGCTATGACCGTAGTGCGATGAAAATCAAAGTTGCGGAAGAAGAGGCGCGTGGTAATTCGCATTTCACGCATTTTAATCCTGAAGCTAATGAGCTTGAAATACTGCAATCGGTCTTCGAAAATTATGGCAAATCCGGTAACGGGAAAACCCGCCATTATGTCCATGATGATGGTGAGGCCGAGCTTTACGGATCAGCTCCTGGTACCTTCACCGAATGGAAAGATATGCCGGAGTCAGACCTTCTCTTTTATGAAGGCCTTCATGGGTGTGCGATAACCGAGAACGTCAATATCGCGAAGCATGTCGATTTAAAGATTGGTGTTGTGCCCGTTATCAATCTTGAATGGATCCAAAAAATCCACCGTGATAAATCGATGCGCGGCTATTCAACGGAAGCGGTGACGGATACGATTTTGCGCCGCATGCCCGATTATGCACGTTATATCTGCCCGCAATTCTCACATACGGACATTAATTTCCAGCGTGTGCCGACCGTTGATACGTCCAATCCATTCATCGCTCGCTGGATACCAACCCCTGCTGAATCGATGCTTGTCATTCGGTTTTCTAATCCGCGTGGGATCGATTTCCCCTATCTACTATCCATGCTCGGTGGATCATGGATGTCACGCGCCAATTCGATCGTTTGCGGTGGTGATAAGCTTGATATTGCGATGCAGCTTATCTTCACGCCCTTGATCAACAAATTGCTTGATATCAAGCGCCGCACCTCCTGATCGAAAAGGTCATTCTGATGAACCAGCAAACTCTCCACGAACAAGCTTTGCTCGCGCCTGAGCAAATGATGGCTAACGCCATCCGTGCACTTGCCATGGATGCTGTACAAGCCGCAAATTCCGGCCATCCCGGCATGCCGATGGGTATGGCGGATGTGGCAACCGTTTTATTCAATCGCTTTTTAAACGTTGATCCGCAGGCCCCGTATTGGCCGGATCGCGATCGTTTTATTTTGTCGGCAGGGCATGGCTCGATGCTGCAATATGCGTTGCATCATTTGGTCGGCTATAAAGATATGAGCATTGAGGAATTAAAAAAATTCCGCAAGCTCGGCAGCCGCACCGCAGGCCATCCTGAATATGGCCATGCAGATGGCATTGAAACGACGACGGGCCCATTGGGCCAAGGCATTGCAACCGCAGTCGGCATGGCGCTGGCAGAGCGAATGAAGGCGGCTCGCTTTGGTAAAGAACTTGTCGATCACTATACCTACGTCATCGCAGGTGATGGCTGTTTGCAAGAAGGCATCAGCCATGAAGCGATTGATCTTGCGGGCCATTTGAAACTTAGTCGGTTGATCGTGTTGTGGGACGATAACCGAATCTCGATTGATGGCCCAACATCACTTTCGACCTCAACGGATCAAAAGGCGCGCTTTAAGGCTGCTGGCTGGGCGGTTCAATCGGTAGACGGCCATGATCGTGAAGCGGTGGCAGTGGCGATTGCCAAAGCAAAACTCTCGAAAAAGCCAAGCCTGATCGCCTGTCATACGCTGATCGGAAAAGGTGCCCCGAATTTGCAAGGGTCCGAAAAGACCCATGGTGCGCCTTTGGGTGCTGTGGAAATTGCCGCAACCCGCGCGCATATCGGTTGGAACTACGAACCATTTCAGATTCCACAATCCGTATATGAGTCATGGAGCGAAGTCGCAAAGCGCGGTACTAAAGCGCGCCAAGCGTGGCAGGCCCGTTTGGCTTCATCCAGCAAACGCAATCGCTTCGAAGCCATGTTAGCGGGTGATGTGGGTGCTGTTGTCCGCAAGAAGCTATCGGCCTTTATAATAGAACATCAAGCGGCTGCCACAAAAGTGGCCACGCGTAAGGCTTCCGAAATGGCGCTTGCGGTGATTAATGAAGCAAGCACGCTTACGATTGGTGGCTCTGCCGATTTAACCCATTCAAATCTCACCGTTACGAAAGGCTTAGAGTCAATCACTCCGGGTCGTTTCAAAGGTCGTTACATCCATTACGGCATTCGCGAGCATGGCATGGCAGCTTCTATGAATGGTATCGCATTGCATGGTGGCTTCGTGCCTTATGGTGGGACGTTTTTATGCTTTGCGGATTACGCGAAGGGCGCAATGCGACTTTCCGCCTTGATGGGCCAGCGCGTCATTTATGTGATGACGCATGATTCGATTGGCTTGGGCGAAGATGGCCCTACCCACCAACCGATTGAGCATCTCGCAATGCTTCGTGCTATGCCCAATATCAATGTCTTCCGTCCGGCAGATATTGTTGAAACGGCTGAAGCTTGGCAAGTGGCGTTAGATGCCAAGTCGACGCCATCGGTGCTCGTCCTTTCCCGTCAGGCTCTTCCAATGCAGCGCGATCATGTGGCACGCGAAAATCTTGTCACTAAAGGCGCCTATGTATTGCGCGAAGCGAAAACGAAACGTGACGTCACACTGCTTGCAACCGGTTCTGAAGTTCAGGTGGCGATCGCTGCAGCCGATCTTCTCGCAACGAAGGGCGTTCAAACGGCCGTTGTTTCTATGCCCTGCTGGGAAGTGTTTGAAGCCCAAAGCGATGAGTATCGCGCAAACACACTTGGCTCCGCTCCCCGTGTTGCAGTTGAAGCCGCGGCGCGCTTGGGATGGGATCGCTGGATCGGTGAGAATGGCGCCTTTATTGGCATGAATAGTTTTGGTGCGTCTGCGCCCGCTGAAGACCTCTACCGCCATTTTGGCATTACGGCTGAGGCCGTGGCTGATGCGGCGTTGCGCGTTACGAAACACGCCTAATTATAAGAATAGCCTACACGCGTATCTCACGGAAACGTTCCTAGAAAAGGACAAGTTCACATGGCCAGAATCACATTGCGTCAATTGCTCGATCACGCAGCCGAACATGGGTACGGGGTGCCGGCGTTCAATATTAATAATATGGAACAGGGCTTAGCCATCATGGAGGCTGCAAAGGTCACGGATGCGCCTGTCATTATTCAGGCGTCACGTGGTGCGCGCTCTTATGCCAACGACATCATGCTGGCGAAGATGATGGAAGCGTTGGAGCTGATGTATCCAACGATCCCCGTCTGCATCCATCAAGATCATGGCAATAATGTCGCGACATGCCTGTCTGCCATTCAAAGTGGTTTCACATCGGTAATGATGGACGGCTCTTTAAAAGAAGATGCCAAGACGCCAGCGGATTATGCCTATAATGCCGCGATCACTGCCGAAGTGTCGCGTCTTGCGCATATGGTTGGCGCATCTGTTGAAGGCGAGCTTGGTTGCTTGGGTTCGCTTGAATCAGGTCACGGCGAAGCAGAGGATGGCCATGGCTTTGAAGGTAAGCTTGATCGTTCAATGTTGCTCACCGATCCCGAAGAAGCCGCGCGCTTTGTCGCGGAGACCGGCGTTGATGCATTGGCTGTTGCCATTGGCACAAGCCATGGCGCGTATAAGTTCACCCGTAAGCCTACGGGTGATGTGCTGGCAATGGATGTGATCGAAAAAATCCATGCCCGTATCCCCAATACGCATATTGTGATGCACGGCTCTTCCTCCGTCCCAGAGGAATGGCAGGCTGTGTTTAACGCGAATGGCGGCGAGATGCGCGAGACCTATGGTGTGCCGGTCGAGGAAATTGTACGCGGCATCAAGTTCGGCGTCCGCAAGATCAATATCGATACTGATTTGCGTTTGGCGAGCACGGCTGAGTTTCGCCGCGTCGCGAATACCAGCAAATCCGAATTTGATCCGCGCAAGTTTTTAAAGCCTGCAATGGATGCGATGGCCAAAGTGTGCCGCGACCGTTTCGAGGCGTTCGGCACGGCTGGCCATGGTGCCAAGATAAAAGTAATCCCGATGAGCGAAATGGCCAAGCGCTACGCCAAAGGTGAACTCTCGCCAAAAGCCTCTGTCGCCAAAGCAGCTTAATTGAAATTTTTTGAAAAAGGATTGTGATCATGAATGATACTGGAAAATCAGAACTCCGCGGTAAAGAACGTTACCGCGCTGGCGTGTTGAAATATGCACAGATGGGTTATTGGAACAGCGATTACGTTCCAAAAGATACGGATCTGATCGCGTTGTTCCGCATCACCCCACAAGATGGCGTGGATCCGATTGAAGCTGCAGCAGCTGTTGCAGGCGAGAGCTCAACGGCGACGTGGACGGTGGTTTGGACGGACCGTCTGACCGCTGCCGATCAATATCGTGCGAAAGCGTACCGCGTTGATCCCGTACCCGGTCAGCCCGGGCAATATTTCTGCTACGTCGCTTATGATCTCATTTTGTTTGAAGAAGGCTCGATTGCTAATCTTACGGCCTCTATCATCGGCAATGTGTTCTCCTTCAAGCCGCTGAAAGCTGCCCGTTTGGAAGATATGCGCCTGCCTGTCGCTTATGTGAAAACGTTTAAAGGTCCGCCAACCGGCATCGTTGTTGAGCGCGAGCGTCTCGATAAATTCGGCAAGCCTTTGCTTGGCGCAACCACCAAGCCAAAGCTCGGCCTATCGGGTAAAAATTATGGCCGCGTGGTCTATGAAGGCCTTAAAGGCGGCTTGGATTTTATGAAGGATGACGAGAACATCAACTCGCAGCCCTTCATGCATTACCGTGATCGCTTTCTATATTGCATGGAAGCCGTAAATAAGGCTTCGGCTGAGACGGGCGAAGTGAAGGGCCATTACCTCAACATTACCGCGGGCACGATGGAAGAAATGTATCGTCGCGCGGAATTTGCCAAAGAGTTGGGTTCAGTCATCGTGATGGTCGATTTGATCATTGGCTGGACGGCAATTCAGTCTATTTCCGAATGGTGCCGTAACAATGATATGATCTTGCACATGCACCGTGCGGGTCACGGCACCTATACGCGCCAGAAAAACCACGGCATCTCATTCCGCGTCATTGCAAAATGGTTGCGTCTTGCGGGCGTTGATCATCTTCACACGGGTACCGCCGTCGGCAAGCTCGAAGGCGATCCGATGACTGTGCAGGGCTATTACAATGTCTGCCGCGAACTCAAGAACGAAGTTGATCTGCAACGCGGCATCTTCTTTGAGCAGGATTGGGCGGATTTGAAAAAAGTGATGCCGGTCGCTTCTGGCGGAATTCATGCCGGCCAAATGCACCAGCTTCTGGATCTTTTCGGTGATGATGTTGTGTTGCAATTTGGTGGCGGTACCATTGGCCATCCAATGGGCATTCAAGCGGGCGCACAGGCCAATCGTGTGGCACTCGAAGCGATGGTACTGGCGCGCAATGAAGGCCGTGACATCAAGAATGAAGGCCCGGAAATTCTCCGTGCTGCGGCCAAATGGTGCAAGCCATTGGAAGCGGCGCTCGATACTTGGGGCAACATCACCTTCAATTATGAATCAACCGATACGTCGGACTTTGTCCCGACGCTCGGCGTCATGTAATTTCAAACAGCAAAGGACATTTCACCATGCGTATCACCCAAGGCTGTTTCTCTTTCCTGCCCGATCTCACCGATGAACAGATTTCCGCTCAACTCGAATATTGCCTCAAAAATGAGTGGGCAATTGGTATCGAATATACCGATGACCCTCATCCGCGTAACACGTATTGGGATATGTGGGGCTTGCCAATGTTCGACCTTAAAGACGCAAAGGGTGCGATGATGGAACTTGATGAATGCCGCAAGGCTCATTCAGAAAGCTATATCCGCATCAATGCGTTTGACTCAACGCGCGGCTTTGAAACCGTTCGTATGTCGTTCATCGTCAATCGTCCATCCAAAGAAGCACACTATGTCATGACCCGCACCGATGTGCGTGGTCGCACTCAAAGCTATTCTTGGCAAAAGGCGGATTAAGTACCGTATAACTTCGAGAGGATGACGGCCATGAATGATCAAGCTTCAATTCCCTTAACGGTGGATCTTAAAGCCGAATATGAAGCCTCGGGTGTGGCCGACATCCTCAACGAGCTGGAGAATGAGCTTGTCGGCTTGCAGCCTGTTAAACAACGCTTGCGCGAAATCGCGGCGCTGCTGATCGTTGAACGCGCACGCAAAAGCATGGGCCTCAGCCACGAGCCGCCGACGCTGCATATGAGTTTTACGGGCAATCCTGGTACCGGTAAGACGACGCTCGCTTTGCGTATGGCCAATATTTTGCATCGTCTTGGGTATATTCGCAAAGGCCATCTGGTCTCGGTCACGCGCGATGATCTTGTCGGTCAATATATTGGCCATACGGCGCCCAAGACCAAAGATGTGCTCAAACGCGCGATGGGCGGCGTGCTGTTCATTGATGAGGCCTATTATCTTTATCGGCCTGATAATGAGCGCGATTATGGGCAAGAGGCCATCGAAATTTTGCTGCAGGTGATGGAAAATAACCGTGAGGACCTTGTCGTGATTCTGGCAGGGTATGCCGATAGGATGGAGATGTTCTTCCAATCCAACCCCGGTTTTCGTTCACGCATCGCCCATCACATTGATTTTCCCGATTACGGCAACGAGGAATTGCTCACAATTTCAGAAACGATGTTGGCCAAGCAAAATTATCATTTTAATGCCGAGGCACGGGCGATTATGGCGTCTTATATCGACAAACGGCGGCAACAACCGCATTTTGCCAATGCGCGCTCCATCCGTAATGCCCTTGACCGCGCTAGGCTAAGGCAGGCAAACCGTCTATTCAGTTCCTCGAACGGTCCCTTGGACGCCGAGGCACTGTCGACGATTGCGGCGGAAGATATCGCGGCTAGCCGTGTCTTTTCCGGCGGTATCGATTCTAAAACAAGCTGAAACAGAAGAAAGCATTTCGTATGACCGGCAAAACTCTGATCGCCCCTTCCGTCCTATCCGCCGATTTTTCCAAGCTGGGCGATGAGGTTGAAGCTGTCATCAAGGCTGGCGCTGACTGGATCCATCTCGATGTAATGGATGGTCATTTTGTGCCGAATATCACCTTTGGGCCTCCGGTGATTAAAGCAATCCGTAACCGGACCGATAAGATTTTCGATTGTCATTTAATGATTGCACCTGCTGATCCCTATCTCGCCGCCTTCGCCGATGCGGGATGTGATTACATCACCGTACATGCTGAAGCGGGTCCGCATCTCGATCGCTCGCTACAAACCATCCGTGCATTAGGTAAGAAGGCCGGTGTGTCGCTTAATCCATCGACGCATGAAAGCGTGATTGAATACGTGCTTGATCGTCTCGATCTTGTTCTGTTGATGACGGTTAACCCAGGCTTTGGTGGGCAAGCCTTTATTCCGTCGGTTGTTGAGAAAGTCGCACGCGTGAAAAAGATGATTGGTGCGCGTGATATTCGTATCGAAATTGATGGTGGTGTAACGCCAGAGACTGCACCAGCTTTAACCGCTGCAGGTGCCGATGTGCTCGTTGCGGGCTCTGCGGTATTTAAGGGCGGACCTTCACATTATGCGAGTAATATTACGGCAATAAGATCGGTGGCTGACGCCGCCGCGCGCTGAAAGTAGCAATCTCTCATGCGAACCATCTTGTTCGATTTGGACGGAACCTTAATTGATTCAGCGCCCGATATCGCCGCTGCGTTAAACCGCGTTCTCGATGCATCGGGGCTTGCAATGCTAACCGTGCCTGAGGTTGGCCTTTTGATCGGCGAGGGTGTTGCGCGCCTTGTTGAGAAGGCTTTTGCCGTTCGAGGCGTTACCTTGTCTGCAGAACGTTTGGCAGTTGAAGCAACATTAATGAACCGTCTTTATGATGCTGCACTAACGGTCGATACTTTTGTGTTGCCTCATGCGTTAGAAGTCGTTTCTGGCCTTTATCAGAATGGTTTTCGAACCGCGGTTGTTTCGAACAAGCCCGGTCATCTTACCCGCCAAATTATTGATCATTATCAATTGACACCGTTCTTTCACGCCATTCAAGGAGCGGAAGATGAACTACCCAAAAAGCCTGCGCCTGATATGTTGTTGAACGCAGTTAAAAATGCGGGTGGTAATGTCTCGCAATCGATCATGGTCGGTGATAGTGGCATTGACGTTAAAGCGGCACGCAATGCGGGTATTCCGGTTGTTTTAGTCCGTGGTGGCTACACAACCATTCCGGTGGACGACTTGGGCGCCGATGAAATCATTGACCATCTCGGCCATTTACCGTCGGTGCTTACGCGCCGTGGATGGAATCCTTAAGCATGGCCCTTCAAGGTTTGATCTTTGATGTCGATGGGACCCTTGCTGAAACGGAAGAATTGCATCGGGCAGCCTTTAACCAAGCCTTTTCTGAAGCTGGATTGAATTGGCTATGGACCGAAAGCGATTATGAAATCTTGCTCAAGGTAACGGGCGGAAAAGAGCGGATTTTGTCGTATGCCAAAACGATTGGTGTCACGGATATTGACTCAGCACCTTTGCACGTTCGGAAAACAGCACTTTACAATGAAATGCTACGCGCTGGCGCTTTGCCGCTTCGTCCCGGCGTTGAAGCACTCATCCATGCGGTGCGCAAGGCAGGATTAAAGCTTGCCATTGCGACGACAACGAGCCGCGAAAATATCTATACGCTTTTAGATGTTACTTTGGGTGCGAACGCGCGTGATTGGTTTAGTGCGATTTGCGTCGGTGAAGATGTAAACGTTAAAAAGCCTGATCCCGAAGTCTACCAATTGGCGCTTGAACGGCTTGGTCTACCGGCGTCCTCATGCCTTGCGTTTGAGGATACGCGCAATGGTATCCTTGCCGCGCGCGGCGCAGAGTTGGATGTCATCGTTACGCCAAGTCGATATTCAATGGCAGAGGATTTTTCCGGAGCGCTGGGTGTTCTTCCAAGCTTGGAAATAAGGCATTTAGCGCCATTTTTTGATCGATATGGTCTTACGCTTTGATGGCTAACTTTATCCTTTGGGCGTTATTTAAAGACGCAGCGAATCGGCATTTTTATCAAACAAATGGCATTTGCTGGCGTCATAGGTGAGACCTACCGTATGCCCTAATTCGACCTCTTCTTCGCCGTCGATTAAGGCAGTAACCGAATGGCCGCCTAGCGTCGCAACTTCGATAAAGATCTGATGACCTAAACGCTCAAGCAAGACAACAGAACCTTGATGGCGCGGCGTTGCGCCATGGCTGATCGTAATATGCTCTGGGCGAATGCCGAGCGTTAGAGCAGTACCGGGTAATATCTCTGCGCCCTTTGCTGCAACCGTAAGCGCATCAAGGCCCTCGGCATTGAGGGTGATGGTATCGGCAGATACTGATAGGGCCTTTACCGGAATAAAATTCATTTTTGGCGAACCGATAAAGCCTGCGACAAACAAATTATCAGGATAGCGATAAAGATCCATCGGAGCGCCGAATTGACGCACCACACCGCCATCGAGAACGGCGATACGATCCGCAAGCGTCATCGCTTCCACCTGATCATGCGTAACATAAATCATGGTAGCGCCGAGATCGCGATGCAGCTTGGCGATTTCCGCGCGCGTGTTGACGCGCAGTGCGGCGTCTAAATTCGAAAGCGGCTCGTCGAACAAAAACACATCCGGGTTACGCACAATTGCACGGCCAATGGCGACGCGTTGGCGTTGTCCGCCCGAGAGCTGGCTTGGCTTTCGATCAAGCAGCGCGTCTAATTTAAGAATGCGCGCTGCATCGGCGACCTTCGCATCGATCTCTTTACGCGGCTCGCCTGCAATGGTGAGACCGAAGGCAATATTATCGCGCACTGTCATATGCGGAAACAGCGCATAGGATTGGAACACCATCGCAATCGAGCGTTCTTTAGGTGGCAAGTCATTAACGACACGACCGCCAATCGTAATCTCGCCGGAGGATATTTCTTCCAAGCCCGCAATCATGCGCAGGAGCGTTGATTTTCCGCAGCCGGAGGGACCAACAAAGACGATGAACTCGCCATGGCGAATGGCAAGATCAATACCTTTGATGATATCGACGTTACCGAAACATTTGCGAACTTGCGTGAGATGTAAATCAGCCATGGTCGTCATCCTCGACGAAGAGCCGCCCATCGGGCAGCACGGAAACCGGAACCGGATCGCTCACTTTACCAATGAAGTTTCCGTCCCGGTCGTAATAGAGAAATCCCATGATCGCGAGCTTGCCACCGCGTTCCACAATCTTGCCGCAATAGCGCTTGCAACGATCATCGCCATCTAAAAACGGAATGGCGGGTGACCAAGGGCCAAGATGCGATGGCGCCATGAGATAATGATTGCCCGAGACGGGCTTTTGCGGATTAGCGGCGCGATAGGCCTCCGACCAATGCTCTGCAGCTGTGCAGAAGGTCATGTACCAATGGCCTTTATGCTCAAACACCTGCGGCACTTCAAGTTGTCCAAAAGCGCCACCCTCATAGATAGGCTTTTGCAGCGTCCATGTCATCAAATCAGGTGAGGTTGCGAAGCCAATTGCACCGCCAGCATTTGGTTCTTGGCGGCCCGGGACACGGGCGGTGAAATACATAAGCCAGCCTTCGCCCGACGGATTACGAATGACCCAGGGATCGCGCATGGCGCGGTCATGCCAATGGCCCGGCGTATATTCCTCATAGGCTTGAGCGTTCGGGCCTGTTAGATCAAGGCACAAGCCATCACCCACGCGTTGCCAGTGATGCATATCCTTTGAGGTTGCATGTCCGATGCGTTGATACATCCCTTCGCCCTCATGCGAGGTGCCGGTATAGAAAAGATGCCAAAGTCCCGCATCGTCTTTCACAACCGATCCCGTCCATGTCGTCCAGTCATCCCATGCGGGGCCTTTGGAGGGCGTGAGGCACGTGCCTTTATGCGTCCAGTTGATGAGGTCTTTTGAAACCGCGTGGCCTTGTGTGACATTGCGGTGGCGCATTTCGGGATCAGGCAGCGTGTTGTCCGCTTGCAAGAAATAGATGTGCCAATCCTCACCATCTTGCGCGAGCCAAAAATCCCAAATCCATTTGTCTTGAAGCGAGAGCACCACGATACACATCCTTTATTGAGGTAGAGCAAGGTCCGGCATCACCCTTTAATGCCGGAGCCAATGGTTGACTGGATAAACCAGCGTTGAAAGGCGAAATAAACAATCAGAATCGGCAGCGACATCAGCACCGAAAACGCCATGAGATTGCCCCATACGGGCGGCGGTGTTGAGAAAAATTGAGCGAGTGCCAATGAAACTGGCCGCGCATCGGAGCCACGCGTTACCATCAAGGGCCACAAATAGGCATTCCAATATTCAAGGCTTTGCAGAATGGCGACCGTTGCAATTGTCGGTAACGACAAAGGCATGATGATCGTCCAATAGGTACGTAACTTAGAAGCGCCCGCGACATAGGCCGCTTCATCCAAATCTTTCGGGATCGCCGCGAAGAATTGGTAAAACAGAAAAATCGAAAAGGGATGCGCAATAAAGGGAATAATCTGGGCTTTATACGTATCCACCCAACCAATAGCCGACATCATTAACAAAAGCGGAATCGCGACCGATTCCATCGGAATGATGATAAGTGCAACGATAAAAGCGATGACGAGATTACGCCCTGTGAATTGCATTCGCGCAAGAGCAAAAGCGGCCAGTGAATTTACAAATATGCCGATCGTCACAATCGATACAACGATAATGCCGGAATTGAGCATATAGCGCAGAATAGGAAATGTTTTATTAGCTAATACGGCCTCGAAATTCTTGAAAGAGATGTCGCTCGGATTAATCCAAAAGGCGTGGGCATTGCCAAGGTCGCGTAAGATCTGGTTTTCATCGGGTTTAAGCGCCGTTGCAAACATCAAAAACAAGGGTGCTAAGACAAAGGCCACAACGACTAATGCTACGATGAGAAGGAGTAATCGCTCGCTTTTTGTTGTCATTGGATGGCGCGCTCCTCTTTAACAAGGAGGCGTTGCACAAGGCTGATCCCGAGCACGAGAAGGAAGAAGACAACAGCTGCCGCTGCCCCAACGCCAACTTTGCCCTGCCTAAAGCCCTGCATATACATGACGCGTACGAGTGTGTCGGTTACGCTCGAAGGTCCACCTTGGGTCAAGAGTTGAACTTGTGTGAAGAGTTTGAACGCGAAAATCGTCGTCGTAATCGCAACCAGAATATGGGTGTTCCGTAAGCCCGGCATCGTCACATGCCAAAATTCTTGCCAGCGATTAGCGCCTTCAATGCGCGCTGCCTCATAAAGTTCCTGACTAATTCCTTGCAAGCCCGCGAGATAAACGACCATTTGAAACGGGAAGCCTTGCCAGGCGGAGAGCAACACAAGAGCGGGCATCGCGGTGTAAGGATTTTGCAACCAGTCAATCGGTTGAACGGCTCCAAAACTTAACGCTGTAACCGCATAATTAAAGAAGCCCTCGCGTTGATAAAGAGAAGACCAAATGACGGAAACAACGACCATCGAAATGACAGTAGGTAAAAAATAAATGCCACGAAATAAATTTCGCATCGGCAATTTAGTATTGATGAGTAAAGCCGCACCCAAGCCCATTACCGATTGCAAGGGCACAACCAGAATTGTAAACGTTGCCGTGCGCCAAAACGCATTTAGAAAATCGCCATCTTCCGCAAGCCGCACATAATTACGCCAACCGATAAAAGAGGTTGGAACATTCGGGTTAGGTACGAGACGTTGGTCGGTAAAAGATAAAATAACGGACATCAAAAAAGGCAGAACGATAAACACGCCAATCATCAACAAGGCAGGCGCAAGCATATACCATGCGGCTCGTCTATCTCGCTTGATATAGGACATGTTGATCTCCGAGGAGGGGAGGGAAGGGGGAGAACACCATCCCCCCCAACCGAGTTGATTAAACCGATAATCGCTTACTTGCCGAACGGAGGATAGCCCTTGTTATCGGCAATATCCTGATCGATTTTTTTCGCTGCTGCATCAAGCGATGCCTTCACGTCCTTGCCATCGATAATATCAGCAACGGCCTTGGCAAAAGCTGCCGTGATCGTCGGATAGGCAGGGTGGGCAGGGCGTGGATAGCCTTCGCCCGCATTCAACTGCTGCAGGTAAAGGTTAAGCGGGCCGCCGTCCTTATAGAGCGCGACATTAGCGGCAGCCGATTTAACCGCAGGCACACCACCCATGGCGGTCGAGAAGTCGCCGACATTCTTGGTATTCATGAAGAACTCAAGCAGCTTGGCAGTATTCTTAGCCTGCTTAGATGTCTTGGTGATACCCCAGCACCAGCTACCATTGCCGGTGAGTGCTTTGCCACCGAAGTTAGGCATTGGCAGCAGAACGAGATCATCACCAAACGCCTTCGAATGGGCTGGCCACATCCAGTGACCAACGAAGGAGAGGGCGGCGGTCTTCTTGCCATAGAAGGTATCATCGCCCTCAGACGCTGGCGCGATATAGCCCTTCTTCACCCAACTCTGGAAATGGGTCATGGCTTTAACGGCACCATCACCATTGATCGCGCCTTCTGCCTTCCAGCTCTTGCGATCAATCAAATCGCCGCCAAAGGATTGCACGATCGGCGAGAAGCCATAGGTGAACCATTCGCCCTGCCCATAATTGGCTTTAACGTCGAGGGCATATTTAATGCCTTCAACCTTTTGCAGCTTGGCGAGTGCATCTTCAAATTCCGTCATATTCCACGCATCAGCAGGACCCTTTGGAATCCGCACGCCAGCCTTCTCGAGAAGCGATTTACGACCCCAGATCGAGAGGCCCGAATCGGCCATGCCGAGCGAGTAGAGCTTGCCATCGGGCGCATAGGTGCCTTGCGCGATGATGGATGGGATCACATCATCCAAGGTAGCTTTTGAAACCAGATCATTCAACGGCAAGAGATAACCGGACCACACATAATTGGCGTAGTTCGGACCATCGAAATCGAGCAAGTCCGGCAAGCCATTCGAAGCGGCAGCGGCTTGAACCTGTTCATTATAGGCGCCTTCAGGCTGGATTTCTAAAACCGCTGGCATATCAGGGTTTTTCGCATTCCATTCCTTGATGAGCCCTTCCATGCGCTCACGCTCGCCATCGCCACGGCCACCATGGTGCCAAACCTTGATCGGATCAGCAGCCATTGCCCCTTGTGCGATGCCAGAAGCTGCCAAAATGGCAACCGTGCCGGCCAGTACAACGCGTCTTGTTACTGTCAACATAGGTATCCTCCCGTTTTCAAACCCTTCCGCCGATCCTTATGATTGGACAGAATATTCATCCCGATCGGTCAGACGATTGACCGGCAGGAATTTCGTTCAACCAGCGGACAGGGAATAAGCTCGCGTCGCAGCGGCGCATCTTCCTCGCTGGCTAATAGATCAAGCCGCTCCACCGCGCGCCGCCCAATATCGAAATAGGGCAAAGCGACGGTTGTTAATTGCGGATAAAGCGTTTCAGAAATCAGCCTCAGATCATCAAAACCCATGACGGACACATCGCCCGGGATCGACAAGCCAAGGCTTGCTGCAGCGGCATAAACCTGCATCGCTACCTGATCATTGCCGCAAATAATTGCCGTTGGCCGTTGCGGCTTTGTGATCAAGTCATGCGCCACGCGATAGGCGACCATTTCTTCTCGGCCAACAGGGCCAATCATACCGCGCTTATCAAGCGACTCATCAAAGGCCACACCAGCCTCGTTAAAGGCGCGCCGGATACCCTGCCCACGCAACCGCGTGGCCTCAATACCGTCGATCAAGGTAACAAGTGCAATGCGCCGATGGCCACGCTCGAGCAAATAACGCGCTTGCCGGCAACCGCCATCTTCATCATCCGGAATGATCGAGGCGCGGTCATCATCTGGCGAAAAGCAATTGGCGAGAACAATCGGTTCTTTAAAGACAGGCTGCCCAATCCGATGCGGGCGATGATACATGGCGGCATAGACAACGCCTGACACGCGATGGGCGCGGAACATGCCCCATAATTCCTCTTCGCGTGCCGGATCGCCATCCGAGCTCGCAATAATCAGCGTCTGATGCGCTTCACGAAGGGCGGCCTGCGCACCGCGGACAATATCAACCGAATAAGGAGTGGTGGCGACAGCATCGGTCATAAGCCCTACAACGGGCGAAACGCCGCCGCGCATTTGTCTGGCGGCATGGTTCGGAACATAGCTTAACTCGGAAAGCAGACGCTCAACGGATTTACGGGTCCGCGCATTGACGCCCGCATCCCCGTTAACAATCCGGGAAACGGTCTTAATCGATACGCCAGCGCGCTCAGCAACCTGCTTGAGGGTTACCACCGATGTTTCCTCCGAAAGGCTTTTGCCTCTTCTTATGACAACGTTGTCTATGTAATAATGCAGAGAATGACAACGTTGTCAAATGAGTAAGATTTAGGGGAAAATGGGATAGATATTTGCAGTGATGCTGGCTGCAGGCCGGGATTTATGGGCTCATTTTCGTGAATTTTGAAGCCATTGGCGCTCCCAAGGCGGGGATTTGCCATTTCTTCCATCGCTGCTGATGCAATATCAATAACTTACAGCAGACCTAAATGGCGTCAATGGGTAGTGTTTTGTTCTACCCAATCAACCACTTCGTGTTACTAAAACACCTTATTGCTA
>CANGPL010000059.1 GCA_947455725.1 Hyphomicrobiales bacterium
GACCTCGCCGCCAAAGCGAGAAACAATAAAAATCAGGCGGATAAGGGTAAATCTTCGAATGGCAAAATGATCCGTTCCGAAGATCTTCAAGCCATGGTCGATCGGATGAATGATTTGGCCAAAAAGGGCGCGCTTGATGATGCCAATCGCATGCTTGAAGCCTTGAACAATCTAATCGATCAACTTCAAACCGCCGAGCCGCAACTGGCCGATCCAACGCAACGCGAAATGAACCATGCGCTTGATGAGCTCGATTCGATGATGCGCGATCAGCGCGCCTTGCGTGATGATACGTTTAAGCAGGGGCGAGCCAATCCAAAATCGGGGTCGCCGGAGGATCAGCAGGGCTTAGCGGATCGGCAAAGTCAGCTTAAACAGCGCCTCGATGCCTTGCGCAAAGGTCTAAAGGAAAAAGGCGCACCTGATCAAAAAGCGTTCGATGATGCCGAAGGCGCTATGAAGCAGGCGGAAGCTGCCATCACCGATGGCGATACGCGCGATGCGATTGACGCGCAAGGACAAGCCATTGAATCGCTAAAGCGCGGCGCGCAAGCGCTGGCGAAAGAGCTGCAAGGCAATGAGCCCGGCAAAGGCCAAGCAAAAGGCACGCGCGGACAAGACCAAACGGGCGAAGGCAATGGTTCGAATAATGATAATGATCCGCTGGGTCGCGCCACACGAAATCTCGATTCGGGTGATGGAGCGCTGCAACAAGGTGGTAAAGGTGGAAGCCTCGAAAAACGCAGCCGCGAGGTCGTGGAAGAACTACGCCGCCGCTTGAGCGAACCGGAGCGGGCGCAAGAAGAACGCGATTATCTCCGCCGCTTGCTTGAGCGAAATTAAATGAACCACTTTCGATGTGGTGGACTTCGCCGGGCGCTTTCGTTACGGGTAAAACATGCTTCGAAAACTCTATGATTGGATCGTGGCGCTGTCTGCCCGCCCAAGTGCACCTTGGGCATTAGCGGCTGTCGCTTTTGCGGAGAGCTCTTTCTTCATTGTCCCGCCCGATGTGATGCTCGCGCCCATGGCTTTAGCCCGACCAGAACGGGCCTTTCGCTACGCTTTCATTTGTACATTAGGTTCAGTCGCTGGCGGTATGTTGGGCTATGCCATCGGCCATCTTCTGTTTGATTCCGTCGGCATGTGGATTTTAAACCTCTACGGGTATGGCGAAAAGGTTGAACTCGTCAAAGAGGCCTATGCGAAATGGGGCGCGATGCTCATTTTGCTGAAAGGCCTGACGCCTATTCCCTTCAAGCTCGTCACGATTGTTTCAGGCGCGCTTGATTATAACTTCCCGCTCTTTGTGATCTTATCCTTCATCACCCGCGGTGCCCGGTTCTTCTTGCTGGCGGGATTGTTAAACCGCTTTGGCGGACCTATGCGGACCTTTATCGAGAACCGCCTGGGGCTTGTTGTATCGGGCATGGTTGCGTTGTTCGTATTAGGTCTCATCGTCGCTGCCAAATTGGCTTAAGGATTACACCCGTGTCGTCTACGCGCTTGGTCACACCCCGCTCTATGGCTCTGCTGATCTTGATCGGATCCCTTGCGACAATCTTAGGCGCTTGGTTTATCGAGCTCGTGCTGGGCGTTAAACCGTGCCATCTTTGCCTGATCGGGCGCATGCCGCATTATGCAGGCATTGCCGTTGCCCTGCTGGCCGTCTTTGTAACCAACACGCCGACATCAGCGCCTCGCTTTAGCCGCTTCTTGCTGGCCGTTCTTACGGTGATTTTCTTGGTTGGAACGGGCATCGCCGTCTATCATTCAGGCGTCGAATTCGGCGTCTTCCAAGGCCCAACCGATTGCACCGGCACGATTGAAAAGCCTGTCGCCATCCAAGATTTTTTAAAGCAACTTGAAACCGTCAAAGTGGTGCGTTGCGATGAAGTCGCCATGCGCATTTTCGGCCTGTCGCTCGCCAGCTGGAACGCGATCATATCGGCAGGGCTCTGCGTCCTCGCCGCTATCGGCATGGCCTCGAAGCGCGCTTAAGGCTCGAGCTCGGTATCCCAATAGAGATAATCAAGCCAGCTCTCATGCAGATAATTAGGCGGGAATAACCGCCCATTCTGGTGCAGATCATAGACCGACGGCGCATAAGGCTTTTGCTGCGGGAACATATTTACCTGACGCGGCAGCTTATCACCCTTCGCCAAATTGCATGGCGAGCACGCTGCAACCACATTTTCCCACGTCGTTTGTCCGCCTTTAGAGCGCGGGATAACGTGGTCAAAGGTCAGCTCATCGCGATGTCCGCAATATTGGCAGGAGAACTTATCCCGCAAAAACACGTTAAACCGCGTGAAAGCCGGGTGCCGAGACGGCGTAATATAGGATTTCAGCGAAACAACGGATGGTAGGCGAATTTCCGAGCTCGGGCTGCGGATCGTTTTATCGTAGAAGGAAACGATATTCACCCGATCAAGAAACACCGCCTTGATCGTGTCCTGCCAGCTCCATAAGGACAAGGGATAGTAGCTCAACGGCCGGTAATCGGCGTTAAGGACCAGCGCCGGACATGCTTCCGGCGAAACCGGCGGAGTGACGTGGATCGTCAACGTGCCTGCTCCTCTCATCTGACAGCGAACGAATCTGTCGATGGGGATAATCTACAGTCGGTGTGTCGGAATTGTGAAGCCCGGAATGTAACGGGGTTTAAAAAATAGAATTTTTTTGATTTTATCGCGTTGGAACCGGTACTTCGCCACGGTAATCATAAAATCCGCGGCCCGTTTTGCGGCCGAGCCAACCCGCTTCGACATATTTCACGAGCAGCGGGCATGGCCGATATTTGGAATCCGCCAAGCCTTCATGCAGCACCTGCATGACAGAAAGGCACGTATCAAGCCCAATAAAGTCAGCCAATTGGAGCGGACCCATAGGGTGATTGGCACCCAGCCGCATCGCCGTATCAATTGCCTCGACGGAGCCTACGCCTTCATACAGCGTATAAATCGCCTCATTGATCATCGGCAACAAAATGCGATTGACGATAAAGGCCGGGAAATCCTCCGAAACCGTTACGGTCTTCCCAAGATGCGCGATAAAGGCCTTTGCCGCCTCAAAAGTCTCGTCTTCGGTGGCGATGCCGCGGATTAATTCCACGAGCTGCATCTTCGGCACCGGATTCATAAAATGGATCCCAATGAACCGATCAGGTCGATCGGTCGACGCGGCGAGACGGGTAATCGAAATCGAAGACGTGTTTGAGGCTACCATTGTATGCGCCGGCAATGCCTTGCACAGCGCACCAAAAATCTTGCGCTTGACCTCTTCATTCTCGGTCGCCGCCTCGATCACCAGATCGCAACCGCCAAGATCCGAATAGTCGGCTCCCGTCGTGATCAAAGCAAGCGCCGCCTGCCGTTGGCTCTCGGTCATAGAGGCTTTGGCAACAAGCTTAGCAAGGTTACCATTGACGGTCGCAAGACCCGCCGCCATCCGGTCCGCGCTGACATCATGCAGCACAACCGACAGCCCCGCCTGAGCGCAGACCTGCGCTATGCCCGACCCCATTTGTCCGGCACCAATAATGCCGACCGACTTGATCGTGTTCGTCATGGACCGCCCGCCTCTACCATCGAATGGATCCGGAAGATCCGGATCCAACCGTTAGCTATTAACTCGCCTTTGCGAGCTCATTGTCAAGTTCCGGTAAAGCCGTAAAGAGGTCGGCTACCAGGCCATAATCTGCGACTTGGAAAATCGGTGCTTCCTCGTCTTTATTGATCGCCACAATGATCTTCGAGTCCTTCATACCGGCGAGATGTTGAATCGCGCCCGAGATACCGACAGCGATATAGAGTTCGGGAGCAACAACCTTGCCCGTCTGTCCAACCTGCCAGTCATTGGGGGCGTAGCCTGCATCAACGGCTGCGCGCGAGGCACCCATGGCCGCATTCAAGCGATTGGCTACTGGCTCGATATAGGTTTTGAAGTTTTCCGAATTAGCCATCGCACGGCCACCCGACACGATGATCTTGGCGGAAGTCAATTCTGGCCGATCAAGCTTGGCAAGACTTTCACCCTTAAAGGATGAGATACCCGGATTGGCCGAAGCCGACACCGTCTCGACAGGTGCTGCTCCACCTTCCTCTGCGGAGGCAAAGGAGGCGGTACGGATTGTCAATACTTTGATCTTGTCCGTGGATTGCACCGTCTGCAGCGCATTACCTGCATAAATCGGGCGCTCAAACGTATCGGCAGAGATCACACGGATCACATCCGAAATCTGCATCACATCGAGAAGCGCTGCCGCACGCGGCATGATATTTTTGCCTGAGCTTGTCGAGGCAGAAACGATTGCCGAATAGCCTGAGGCCAGCGAAACAATCAACGCCGCAACTGGCTCGGCAAGCTGATTGGCATAGGCTGCATCGTCAGCCAAAAGAACCTTGGCAACGCCGTTAAGCTTCGCGGCGGCGTCCGCGGCGGCCTTGGCGTTTTGGCCTACGACGAGAATATGAACCGGCGCACCAAGCGCTAGCGCTGCGGTCAGCGCCTTGGCGGTCGTATCCTTGATCGATTGATGATCGTGATCGGCGAGAAGAAGCGTAGCCATCAGAATACTCCTGCTTCGGTCTTGAGCTTGGAAACGAGTTCGGCAACGGAACCAACTTTCACACCGGCCTTACGGCCCGGAGGTTCTGCGGTTGTTACCACTTTCAGACGCGGCGTGACATCGACACCATAATCGGCCGGCGTCTTTTCATCGATTGGCTTTTTCTTGGCCTTCATAATATTCGGCAGCGAAGCATAACGTGGCTCATTCAACCGAAGATCGGTGGTCACGATAGCGGGTGACTTCAACTCAACCGTTTGCAAGCCACCGTCGACTTCGCGGGTAACGGTAATGGTGCCGTCGCCGATTTCAATTTTTGAGGCGAACGTGCCTTGTGGCCAACCCAAAAGGGCGGCCAACATCTGGCCGGTTGCATTTGAGTCATCGTCAATCGCCTGCTTGCCAAGGATCATAAGACCCGGGCCCTCGGCTTCCGCAACACCCTTAAGGATCTTGGCGACGGCGAGCGGTTCAACGACCTCATCTACCTTGACCAAAATTCCGCGATCCGCACCCATAGCTAAGCCGGTGCGAAGCGTTTCGGCGGCGCCCGCAGGACCAATCGAGACGACGATCACTTCGCTGGCCTTGCCTGCTTCTTTGATGCGAAGAGCCTCTTCGACGGCAATTTCATCGAAGGGGTTCATGGACATTTTCACATTGGCAAGATCGACGCCGGAACCATCCGGCTTCACGCGGATTTTCACATTATAATCGACGACCCGTTTAACCGGCACAATTATCTTCATCATCACCATCCTAAAGAGCCGAGCGAGAACCTTCAAAAAGATCTAAACCGAGAGCGCCTCTCAAGTCTTACGATCTTCGCACAAGACGCTGCGACCTAATAACTGATGACGCTTATTGTCAACGCTTTACCCGTTGAACAATAGACCAAGCGCGACGGTGTTTGTCGGAAATTGGATATCGAAACCTACCGGTTTTGACCGGGCACCCAAAGCACGTCACCCTCGCCGCGTTGATTGACATAACGCGAGGCCACGAACAGAAAATCCGATAGGCGATTAATATAATGCAGCGCTGGCTCGCTCACGGTTTCATCGGGCAGACTGGCCAATTCCACCATCAACCTTTCGGCCCGACGAGACACGGTACGCGACAAATGCAAGGCCGCGGCCGCCGGTGCGCCGCCCGGCAACACAAAGGAGCGAAGCGGCTTTAGCTCCTTATTGAGCAGGTCAATTTCAGCCTCAATCCGCTCAACCTGCGATGCAATGATGCGGAGCGGCTCCCAAGCTAATTTTTCACCCGTTTCAGGCGTGCACAAATCGGCCCCTAGATCGAACAAATCATTCTGAATGCGGCCAAGCATAGCATCGACAAGCGGCTCGCTGACACTTGTGTGCAACCGTGCCATGCCGATGGTCGAATTGGTCTCATCGACGGTGCCATAGGCGGCAACGCGCAAATCATATTTAGGGCGGCGCGCGCCGGTTCCGAGAGCGGTCGTGCCGTCATCACCCGTCCGGGTATAAATTCGATTTAAAACGACCATTTCAATCCGCTCACTTTCCCAACGCACGATCGAAGCCGGCAAAGACGCCGACGACATATCGAAACTTACGTTACTGAGCGTTGAAAGGATTAAAAATTATAGCCGAACCGCAAGCCGAAATTCGTGATGCCGTTGTTTGGCGTGCAAAGATTGGCATTTGACATGTGTTCGGCAACGGCCATCACCGAAGCCTGCTTCGAGAAGCGGAAACCAATTCCCAAGGCCTCGCGGAAGAGGGTCGTGCAGCCGAGCTCGGCCCGGCCCGTGTCGTCCGGCGAGGTTGTCTTGCCATTATTGATCGAACCGCCGAGGTCGCCCTCAATAACAAGATTACCGGGAAGCTCGACAACGCCGGCAAAGCCCGCAAACACCGCACTCGTTTTGCCTTGGAGGTTCAAATCGGCACCGATTTGAGGATGCAGCGAGAAACGCTCGGTCAAGGGCGATTTGCCAAGATCAAAAGCCGGCAGCAACGCATCAATTGCAATATCGGCGGTCCCCGCTTCGCGACCCTGATAGCCGTGATAAAAAGTACCAATCCGAACTTCGGTGCCAGACGGTTGTACCGAACCAGCCCAAGCGCCTTCAGAGGCGACCAAAGCAGAAACGGCAAGGCCCGCTGCAAAAACTGTTACCCGACCAAAATTCGACCACATCATCATAATCATCCCAAACCGATGGCCTCATTAACAAGGCGTGAGACCAAAATAGCGACATTTCTAGAATATGATAGGTCGCGTCATTCTTTTTCGCAAAACATCATGAACGACTTTTAAGCCAGATCACGCCCATCGTGATGACGATGGCAACGAACTGCAAAATAACACGCCAACGCATCAGTTTCTGGGAAAGAGCGGAGCTACCGCCCCGCAACATATTGAAAAGCCCCAAAGCAAGCACAACAGCCACGGCAGCAACCGCAAAAGGTGCTGCCCAATCAACAAGATCATCCATGATAAAAACCTAAAAGCGCCGATCGTTACGTGCGGGCTCGATCCATTATTTCGAACGCGCTTACCGTAACATAGACATAAAAACTCTTGAGCGCATCGCTTGCAAAGAGGATTCGATCGATTTTGCCCGAAAATTTCACCGTATAGCCATTATACATCGGCTCGGTTAACGCATCCGCTGGCAATGCAAGGTGGAAAACACTGCCGCGCATTCCGTCAAGATTGATGCATTCAAAGCTGGCGGTTCGCTCGCCGGTGACTAGCTTGATCTCCTTGGCCTGTAAATTCCAAGGCTTACACACCCAGTTCTTGATCATCTTGTCCGTTAGCGCGTCGTTCGTATCCTCGATAAAGGCGGCCAGCGCTTTACCCGTCTTTGCGGCGAGCGCGTCCCCCTGATGGGCTACAGCGTCCTGCCAAAGTGCATAATATTGTTCATCAAGCGCCTTCTGATCATTCGGCTTACTGATTGTTTGCGAAAAACAGGCACTGAGTACCGTCGAAAAAAGAGCTAAAACAACCCATTTTTGGCACATTTGGGCCAAATTTAATGCATTTTTCCACATAGAGACCAACATTAATCGCACCAAGCCGCGTCTGCAACGGAATGAACTGTAGCAAAAGTCCTGCCAATTTTAATCCTGCAGATAAACGAAAACAGGGGCTGGAAATCCTGAGCGCCCCCCGCTATAGAGAACGCGCGTTGCCCCTGTGGCGGAACTGGTAGACGCGTCCGACTCAAAATCGGATTCCGCAAGGAGTGCTGGTTCGATTCCGGCCAGGGGCACCACGCTTCGCTTTAGGCGAACGTGAACATCATTTATCGATATTCACCTCAAACCGCTTCTTATTCACCTTTTATAGATTCACTCTACCCATTCGCCCTTCCTGAATACAGGAACACGCGTGTTATGTGCTTGAATGCCGTCTATATTCACCTCATTTGAGCCAATCATCCAGTCAATATGAATGAGACTCTTATTGCCGCCTTGAGCTGCAATTTGCTCGGGCGAGAGCGTCGCGCCATCAAGAAAACACTTCGCGTAGCACTGCCCTAAAGCAATGTGACAGGCCGCGTTTTCGTCGAATAAGGTATTGAAAAACAACAATCCACTCTTCGAAATCGGCGAAGAATGCGGCACCAAAGCCACCTCGCCCAATCGCGCGGCACCCTCATCGGTTTCGAGTACTTTCTTAAGCACATCCTCACCACGGGAAGCCTTCGCCTCCACAATCCGGCCAGCCTCGAACCGAACCGAGATATTATCGATCAAAGTTCCGTTATAAGACAAAGGCTTAGTGCTCGAAACATACCCCTCAACCCGATGCGCATGAGGCGTTGTGAAGACCTCCTCCGTCGGAATATTGGGGTTGCAGGTAATGCCATTTTTAGCCGTAGAAGCACCCCCATGCCATTCATGCCCATCGGCCAATCCAACGGTTAAATCCGTGCCAGGACCCGTAAAATGTAGCGCAGAAAAGCGATTTTCATTGAGCCAAGCCGTTTTCGCGTGCAATTTGGCATTATGCTGAGACCAAGCCGCGATGGGATCTTCAAGATCAACCCGCGATGCAGCAAAAATAGCATCGGCCAATTTCCGAACGGCATTGTCTTGCGTCTCATTCGGAAAGACCTGTTGCGCCCAAGCGGTTCCCGGCCAGGCAATAATGTTCCAATTAATATCAAAACCGGCGATTTTCTCTAATGCTGGCTGATAGGCGATGGAATTTGCTTTATTGGCCCGCGAGACTTTGGCGGGATCTTGGCTGGAAAGCAGCATCGGGTCATCACCCACGATCGCAAGACGGGCCGTATTTGCCGAAAAAGCCTTAGCCATCCCATCATAAAGCCAATTAGCGGCCTTATCGAAGCTTGAATCCGAGGCAAACTGATATCGAGCTAATGTGAGCTGTTCATCCGTAAAAAACGGCATAACCAGCCCCGCTCCCGCTTTATAAGCATGTTCGGCAATGCGTCGAACAAGGGGAAGCGCGGCGGTTGGTGCGGTAATTAGGAGATCTTGACCCGGCTGAAGCTGCAAACCAACTTTAATGGCGGTCTCAGCCAAGCGATTGAGCTTAATGGGATCAATGATCGAAGAATTATCATTATTTTGCTGCATTTCAGACTGCCTAAATTTTTTTAGCCGGGGAACACGTAAATTAGCGCTCGGTTTCTTCAATCGGTCTAGCCTCATCGGGCAGCATGATCGGAATGCCGTCTCTGATTGGGTAAGCCAATCTCGCCGCCGAACTGATCAATTCCTGCCGGATTGGATCGTATCGAAGGACGGATTTCGTTAAAGGGCACACCAATAGCTCAAGCAATTTTGGATCAATCGGATGTGCGGCACTTTGGGGGGAGCGGGCTGTTTGTTCCATCTTTTGCCTTATTGTAGCGGGGATTCGGAGCCATCATCCCGGCGCGCAAGCTCGATTTCGGTAATGGCAACCAATAATTCCGCACGCGTTTTAAGGTCCGAAGCCTCAAGGAGCGCCTGCTTTTCGCGTGGGCCAAAAGGCGCCATCATACAGAGGGCATTAACGAGCGCCTCATTTGACGCGGCAGATATTCCTTTCCAATCAATTTGGAGCTGATTGGCTTCGACAAAGTTTTTCAACGACGAAAGAACGGCGGGACGATCAACATCCTCTTCTCCGGCGCGCGCTACAAAATCGGACAAATAGGGGTCGAAACTTACCAAACACTGCCGATAGGGTGTCGAAACTGGCAGTTCTTCGCGAATTTTAAACCGTGCGACGCCAGTTAACGAAATAACATATCGGCTATCACCGGTTTCCGCGAATTGGGTAATCCGACCAACACAGCCAACATCAAACAGACCCGCTGGTTTGCCGCGCACGCCGTCATTTACGTCGGGTTGCACCATGCCAATCAAGCGGGATGTTTTGATGGCATCGTCAATCATCGCCAAATAGCGAGGTTCAAAAATATTGAGCGGCATTTGGCCGCGCGGCAACAAAAGCGCGCCGGGAAGTGGGAAAACCGGAATGATTTCAGGCAGATCGGCCGGGCCGGAATAGCTTACATTCACCGCTTATCTCCTGAAAAATGGGTTGCGTTTATCGTCAACGAAACAGAAGGGCAGACAGTTTCCTGCGGCCCGCTTTTGTCATCTCGTCCATTGGTCCCCAAGCTTCAAAGAATTGCAGGAGTTGGACGCGAGCGCCATCTTCCTTCCATGTCCGGTCGCGTTTGATGATTTCGATCAAGGAATCGGTCGCTTCTTCGCGTTTTCCGGCTGCAGCAAGGGCTAAAGCTAAGTCAAACCGCGCTTGATGATCGTTCGGATTGGCGGCAATGGCGGCTTCCAATCCGGCTGTATCGCCTAAGGTTGCGGCCTGCTCGGCAAGCTCGAGGGCGGCGCGGGCAGCGGCAATGATGGCCTCATTTTCTTTGCCCTCGGGCACCGCTTCCAGATATCCGCGGGCTGCTTCGAGATCGCCGCTTTCGATATAAAGCTTGATAATACCAGCCAAAGCTTCGAGATTTTCGCTATCTTCGACCAAAACGGCACCATAAGCTTCAATAGCCGCCGGAAAATCGCCCGATTTTGCCAATTCTGCGGCTGCTTCAAGAAGAGCTGCAGAACCGTCATCGATGGGGCCAACAAGGCGTTCGATGAACCCGGAAATTTGCGATTCGGGTAAAGCGCCGACAAAACCGTCAATCGGCTGGCCTTTGCTGAAGGCAATGACGGCGGGAATGGATTGAATGCCCAATTGGCCGGCAATTTGGGGGTGATCGTCAATGTTCATTTTGACGAGTTTGACCTTGCCTTTAGAAGCCGCGACGGCCTTTTCAATGACGGGGCCTAATTGTTTGCAAGGGCCGCACCAAGGGGCCCAAAAATCAACTAATACGGGCTGGGCCATCGATTCAGACACCACATCTTGCCTAAAACTGGCCGTGGTGACGTCTTTAATTGGGGGTGCCGAAGTGCCCGAATTTTCCATCAGCGTCATAAACCCAATTCCTTTTTCTTAAACCTTACCAACGATTTGAGCGATTATTTCATATTCCCTCCTAGATAGGAAGGATGGGGGCGAAGAACAATCCACCCGCTACGTTCGGTCGCGTTTAATCGTCCGCGGTTGAAGCTTCGCCTACCTTTATTATCAAGGGCTTATGGCCGGTCTCGGTCATAAAAGTCACCAAATCACCGCGCGCGATGCTGGTGGTCATGGTGTTGACCAGAGGGTGAACATTGATGATGTCATAGGCCATCAGGCGTTCATCCAGAATGGCGTTAACCCGTTTTTCGGTATCGTTCAGGACGGCAAAGGGGGTGACGGAGCCGGGTTCGACCCCCAAATGTTCCCTTAACTGGTCGGCGGAGCAAAAACTGACCCTTCCTTGGCCGCCAATGACGTCATGGATCGTTTTTAGGTCGATTTTCGTGTCTTCCAGCGCTGAAATGAGGAACAAATTGCTTTTTTTGTCCTTCAAAAAGAGATTTTTGACATGCGCGCCGTCAATCTTGCCCCGTAGGGCTTTTGACTCCTCCACCGTGAAAACAGCCGGATGTTCGATTGATTTCGAGTGAATATGGAGGGCTTTGAGGTAGTCAAAGAGGCGGTTCGGATCATTCAGCATGGGTTTCACCTTATTGTTCGATGAATGTTTGCCTGAATAGGGCGCGATCGGAACCCCGGCAAGACCAAACAAGATGAAAACCTTGCGCAAAGGCAGTTGCATCTCGCGGTAAGATGAGTCATATAGCCGTCGTCGACGGTCACTGACCGTTGCCGCGACAAAAGGATGCGGGTGTAGCTCAGGGGTAGAGCACAACCTTGCCAAGGTTGGGGTCGAGGGTTCAAATCCCTTCGCCCGCTCCAAATGTCGGGATTTAAAGAGGCCGCCGTTGGGCGGCTTTTTTGGTTTGATCGGCTCAAATAGCGACCTGTCCCGCGTGCTTATCTTGTACGATCAGTTGGTAAATTAGGCCAATAATTCGCTGAATTCGTTCGCCAACTGGAAGCGCACTTGGTCATTGCCTTCCGCAACTGCCGCAAAGTGTTCTCTACCGCAATCGATCTTGCGTCGTTCACTTCCGCGAAGGTCTGCCTCGGTCGTCGAGCCCTTTGTCTCCACGACAAAGTAAAGTCGTTCGGTGCCGTCCTGTTCAATCAGGACGGCCCAATCTGGCGTGTAGTTGCCAAGCGGCGTCTTGATCTTAAACCAGCCCGGTAGCTTTGCGTAAACCTTGACGGCTTCATTGCGTTCGAGGCCCTCGGCAAAACGCCGCTCCACGTCTGATTGATAGATAACGTGCTCAAACGCGCTACGTTTGGCATCTTTGAGCATGGAGCCCAGATAGCCTTTAAGCTCTTCGTTCAAAAAAAGTTCTTGCGAATAAAAATGTTCGCTGCCGAGCTTTTGATATTTGATCCCGTCAACGATCAGGCGTTTCTTTGTTTCGTTGATCTGTTGCACGGCCATTGCGATGAAGCCTTGCGGGTTTCGCTTGAAATGGTCGAGGCTGTTGCTTTCGAGCAGGATTTTAACGAGGCTCTTTCGTGTCAAATGGGTCTTTTCCTGCAGCTCGGTCAGAATGTCCGGCAACTCCAACTGGCCTTCGGTAACGGTGCTGACAGCATTGGTTGTTTCAGCTGCATCAATGCCAGCTCGATCAATGAGTAAAGTCGCTTTGCGAATGATGACTTTTGGTCGCCCGATTGCGATGGCTTCCCTCTTGATGGCTTCGATACATTCTTTAAGGAGCGCCTCATTGTCGAAATGAACCTCATAGCGCGTTCTGTACTTTATTCTGTCCCACAATTCGCGGAATTCGTCGCTCTCCAACACGGCGCGGCGCGGCTTGACGATTACGCTATCGGACGAATTTTTTACCTCTACCCGCCTTATCGTGCGAATAAGTGCCGTACGGATGGCGTCGATGTTGGTTACAAAAGGTGCGGGTAAACTGAAGGTGTCGTCGCGAAGCGCCGTTTTAAGGGTGTCGCTCACTTTACCGTCTGCATCGAGCAGTTGCTCTGTTTTAAGGTATTTAATGAGATTAGCGGCCGCATCGATCCCAAGACTAGCCTCAATTCCGGTCTCGGTCTTTGTAGTGATTGCGGCTAGGTGGCTTACAGAAACAATTCCAAATTGAATCTTTGTATCGGCTTCAATGTCCTTTTGAAGATTTTCAGCAAAACTTTCATAAGACTCATTGGCAATGACAGTCAGCGTATTCACGCCGAAGCCGTAAACGCGATTACCATTCTGATCAACGGCAATACGCAAGCCACGCCCGATGGTTTGGCGCCGCCAACGCTCCGTATTTTGCGACGAGAAATTGCAGATTTGAAAAACATTCGGGTTGTCCCACCCCTCTTTCAAGGCAGAGTGCGAGAAAATGAATTTCAGTTTAGAGTCAAAACTCAGTAATTTTTCTTTATCGCGCATAATGAGATTATAGGCGCGCTCTGCATTTTCCCGTGCGCTTTCATTGTTCTCGGCTGTATCAGTGAATCGTTGCCTTCTATCAATGGAAAAATAGCCCTCATGCACGGCTTCCGCCTCGCTTGTCAGGTCGGCGCTTTCAAACAGGTCGGCGTAATCTTGCTTTCGGGCGGCACGGCGATATTCTTCCTCAAATATAAGAGCATATTTGCCCTTCACGGTTGAGTCGTTGGAGTCATAAGCGCGGTAATTTGCAACGGTATCAATGAAAAACAAACTCAAGACTTTAATGCCCTGTTTGCGGAGGCGTTTTTCTTTAGCGAGATGCTCTTCAATGGTTCGGCGGATCATGTGCCGCCTCAGTTCATCAGCGTCGATATCGTTGATTGCTTCACCTACTTTTAAAAACACTTCCGATCCGGATAGGCGGACCTCAATAGATTGATTATCCCGCCGCGCATTGATATCGCCAATTCTGACATTAGCATATATGCCTCGTGATGTGAGGTCCTCAAGGTCATCATCCCCGTATAGCGTTAATGTTTCGCGCTTGCTATTTCCGTTGACTTCAATCTGAGCGGTTACATTTCCTCTTTTATTTGTTGCTCCGATAAATTTCACATAGGGGCGATTCAAAGCGCCCTCGATTTCTAAGCCAGCGACTTCTATCTGCTTGACCAATTTTCGCTCATAGGCATCCACCGCATCGAGCCGATAAATCATGTGATGTTCATCGGCATGGGTTGCCGAATATCTTAAGGTACAAAGCGGGTTCATTGCGGAAAGAGCTTCACGCCCGCGCCCTTCAAGACCGCCATCAACGCTTTGCGGTTCGTCCACGATCACGATCGGATGGGTTGCCCGAATTAGATCAATCGGCTTTTCGCCACCGACCTTTTCGGTCGACTGGTAAATCGTATTGACGTCCTTTTTGTTAATCGCGCCAACCGTCATAACCATGATTTGAATTGCGGCGCTGGTTGCAAAATTTCGAATTGTTCCGGGTTTGCTCGAATCATAAATAAAATAATCAAACGGAACACCGCTATAAAGGTTTCGGAAATGGTCCTTCGTCATTTCCAATGTTTTAAGAACACCCTCTTTGATGGCGATAGATGGCACAACGATGATAAACTTCGTAAATCCAAAACGGTTATTCAGCTCGAAGACAGTGCGGAGATAGACATAGGTTTTGCCCGTGCCAGTTTCCATTTCAATGGTAAAGTCTTTTGAGGTTAGGGCGGTTGAGGGTATCAGGCCATTGCGGCGTTGAACCGATACGAGATTTTCATACAGAGCATCATCGGTCAGTGCCAAGTGATTGCCAATCCCGAGTTGGCTTTCCCGCATGCCAAGTTCGCCGGATGAATAGGATAGTGAAAACTCGCTCCGGTTTATTTCCTGTCCTGCAAACAGATGGGCGACGGCATTGACGGCCTGTTGTTGGTAATCAAGCTCCTCAAATTTGATTTGCATCGGCTTACAGGCTCCGCAAGTTCGTGAGGCCTGCCTGCTTCAGTGTCTCTGCTAGATTGGTCTTGGTAACATCGTCAACAAAGGCGGAGTCGCGGAAGATGATGGTTGCGTCTTTCGGCGTCCCTAGACTTGAGTGCCAGTCGATCAAGCCTTGCGCAAGTGGCGCGACGGCGCCGTGGTCAATCTTGTTATCAAGACAGGCAATCAAGCGCCCTTTGCCAACCAAATAGACTGTCTTCGCCGCGATAGTTTTGGTTTCAAGCGGCGTGCAAAGGTCGAGACCCAATTTCAGCAGCAATTCATAGAGAACGTCCTGCTCGGTTCGGCCTTGCACAAGATGCTCGGCGTTCTTCAGCAAACTACTTTCGAGATGGGCTGCGTCAGTGTTCCAGGCTTGAATATTGGACGAGGCCAGTTTGAAAACGCGGAAGCCTGTGTCGCCTTGAAACAGCGGGTTTTCAGATTTGATTTTTGTCCCCCCGCGGCGGAGGCGTTCTTTTGTGAGTTCGGCGATATTTCTCGGCTTACCAATCGTATCAATGATTTGTGTGGCAATCTTCTGTTCGGCACTGTTCTCGTCGAAAGGTTCTGGCAATTGCACCAATATAAATTGTAAATTCGCTCGAAACAAATTATTATAATTCAACACTGCATGGCCTGTTGTGCCAGAGCCTGCAAAGAAATCTAAGACGATGCCTTGCTTTTGCTCTCCGAAAGATAATTGTATCAATCGTGATATTAATTGAATTGGCTTTGGATTGTTAAAGGCCTTATCACCAAATAACTCTCGAATTTCAATTGTCGCCTTTTTATTTCCATCAATGTCGTCCCATAACGGTGACGGTCTTTTGGTTCTACCCTCTAAATAGTATTTGACATACGGAGTCCAAGATAATGTCCCGTTACGAGCAACTTGTTTCCAAACTATGAGGTCATTATCTAAGCTTTCTTGATAACGTTCGGGACCAAATCTCCAACGGCTTTCATAACCACCCGGACCAATTGGTAAAACAGAAATTCCGTCAGGTGATGATATCGGATAGAACATCGATGGTCTATCTTCTCGTCTATCGGCGTTTCCTGTCTTTCTTAACTGTAATGTAGAATATTTACCACGGTCATCTTGGCCTTGGAATCGTTGTTCATCGTCTTCATCCAACGGGATCCCAGAAAGCGCTGTATCGGGATCTCGGCCAAAGACAAGAATATAGTCGAAAGATTTACCCAAACCTCCGCTATCTTGGCCTGTTGTTGTCCCAGTAGCTCGTACAATCCTTCCCAAAAAATTTTCTTCGCCAAATAATTCATTTAGAACTTTGGACGCCGAGGATAGCTCTGTGTCATCGACATTTACACATATAATGCCATTGGCTTCTAGCAGTGTCTTTGCTAGCTTTAGACGCGGATAAATCATGTTCAGCCAATCAGTATGAAACCGACCTGAGGCTTCCGTGTTCGATCCAACTTGACGGCCCCCCTCGGTCTGTCCCGTCAGTTCAAGATAATTTTTGATGTTGTCACGAAAATCATCGGGATAGACAAAATCCTTTCCCGTATTGTAAGGCGGGTCGATATAGATCAGTTTCACTTTGCCCGCGTAGCTCTTCTGCAAGAGCTTGAGCACTTCGAGATTGTCACCCTCGATCATGAGGTTTTGCGTTGTATCCCAATCCACACTGTCTTCAGGGCACGGCAGTAAAGTGCCCGTTGAAGGCGTGAGTGCCAATTGCCGCGCGCGGCGCTTGCCGTGCCAATTGAGGCCGTATTTTTCCTCGCGCTCGTCGACGGTGCCGCCGAGCAATTGCTTGAGGACATCGAAATCGATTTTGCCTTCGGTGAACGCTTCGGGGAAAAGAGCCTTTAGAGCAGCAATATTTTGCGTAACAAGGTCTTCGCTGCCACTTTCAATCGGTTCGATGGTCATAGACTTTTCCTGCAATCGGCACTCAAATCGCCGGATACGCAGGCGCTGCAGCATATTACGTAACGGCAGCGACTTGACAAGCCCGCTATGCTATAGGGCGTTATCGAAACTTAAATTGGAAAAGCCCCATGCGCCTCACTGGCAATTTCATCTGGTTTATCCTCGGCGGGTGGTACATTTCGCTTCTATGGCTCTTGGGCGCGCTCGTGTTTGCCGTCTCCATTATCGGCCTGCCCTTTACGCGCTCGGCGATTGAGATGGCGAAGCTCTCGGCTTTTCCGTTTGGGATGGATGTGGTGCATATTCGCGATCTCGACCTTCAGGAAGAGACGCCGGTTGAAGGCTTGATCGGATTTTTACTCAATGTGATTTGGGCCTGCACCTTCGGCCTAGC
>CANGPL010000060.1 GCA_947455725.1 Hyphomicrobiales bacterium
ATTTTGCAGAATGCCGAATATATCGACTTCTCGGGCACCACCGGAACGGTCAACCTTTCCGTGGATGGGGCTGGTATTCAGAAAATGCTTACGGGAGCCACTTCGGCAACGGCAAATGCCGGTGTTCTGGATGTAAAATTCGAGGCAGGTGATACCTTAACGCTAGGCGGCACGGGCTATTTGTATAAAATAGGCTCAGCGGTACTGGACGTAACTTCGGCAGCAATCTCTGCCACGTCACTCGATACAACAGGAACGCATGTTTACGTTTACAACTCGACCGATACGGCCCACACGAATTTGTTAGCGGATCTCCTCATTCATATTTGATGGATACCAAACTTCCTTCTCCTTGAAGGAGAAGGTGGTCGCGGAGCGACCGGATGAGGTTCTAATGCCAACCGCTAGAACCTCATCCCCCTGCTCCGCAGGGACCTTCTCCTAAGAGGAGAAGGACGATAAACTTCCTTCTCCGTGAAGAAGAAAGACGATAAACTTCCTTCTCCTTGAAGGAGAAGGTGGTCGCGGAGCGACCGGATGAGGTTCTAACGGCAAACAATAGCCCCTCATCCGTCGCGTCCCGCGACACCTTCTCCCGGACGGGAGAAGGGAAAAATAGAGATAATCCATGCCGCCCAACCGGTTCGCCCGTTACCTGCGAAAAAACCAAACCGTCGCCGAGCAAATCCTGTGGGCTGAATTACGCGACCGAAAACTCGATGGCTGGAAGTTCCGTCGCCAAGTAACATTAGCTTCTTACATCGTGGATTTTTTCTGCGCCGAGGCCAAACTCACCATTGAGCTTGATGGCATTGTTCACGAAGGCCAAGAAGCCGAAGATTTAGCCCGAAGGAATGATTTACAAAAAGCGGGATATTTTGAAATTCGTTTTTCGAACGATGATGTTGCGGAACGATTGCACTGGGTCATCCACGAAATCCGACGGGCCTTGGCGATTGCGAAAAATAGAGAAGTGCCAAAGCCATTGTTTCAAATGGAAGTAGAAAAGAGCGAGTAAACTTCCTTCTCCCGGACGGGAGAAGGTGGCGCGGGACGCGACGGATGAGGGCCTAATGCCAGCCGCTAGAACCTCATCCCCCTGCTCCGCAGGGACCTTCTCCTTCAAGGAGAAGGAACTTTACACACTCCCAACACCTTCCGAAACAAAGTAGGCAACGCCTCGCCCTCCGGCCCATTCGGCGAGGACCAGCGATAGGGCTCAGGCGCTTTCACCTTCATCCCAACCTCGGCCGCATAAACCGCCAACCGCAACGGAAAATGCGTGAACACATGATCAACCGATCCACAATGTCGCCACTCCGCTTGTAATGGCGGCTCAAGCGCGTCAACAGGCTCCACCGTCCACGCCGAATTCGGCACTTCCACCATGCCACCGAGCAATCCCTTTTCAGGCCGCGTCCCGATCAACACCGCCCCATCCGCGCGACGCGCCACAAAGGCCGCGCCATAGCGCATTTGCTTGGCTTTCTTCGCGAGCTTCTTAGGATAATCCAGCATCGTACCCGCCTTGCGAGCCCCGCATTCCGCTACCCATGGACACAGACCGCACGCCGGATTTTTCGGTGTGCAGATCGTAGCCCCTAAATCCATCAGGCTTTGCGCAAAATCCCCTGCCCGTTCTGGTACCAAATCTTGCGCCAACCGCGTGATGATCGGCCGCGCTTTCGGCAGCGCCTCTTCGACCTGATAAACACGCGACAATACGCGCTCGACATTGCCATCCACCGCCACCACGCGGCGGCCAAACGCAATCGAAGCAATCGCCCCCGCCGTATAAGCGCCAATGCCGGGCATACCCAGCAATCCTTCGACAGTATCGGGAAACCGCCCGCCATGCCGCTCGACGACCTCAACCGCGCACGCATGAAGGTTGCGCGCCCGCGAATAATAGCCAAGCCCCGCCCAGAGCCGGAGCACCTCGTCCCGCTCGGCGCGGGCCATATCCTCAACCGTCGGGAAGCGCGTCGTGAAAGCCTCGAAATAGGGGATGACCGTTTTCACCCCCGTCTGCTGCAACATGATCTCGGACAGCCAGACACGGTACGGGTCGGCCCTCTCACCCACCGCCGCACGCCAAGGCAACACGCGCGCGTTGTGGTCGTACCAATCGAGCAGCTTTTTATCGAGGGACAGGGGTGATCGCCTTTCATTTACCACAAAGGATGTATTCGTTATAAACACTGAGTTCCTTCTCCCGTTGGGGAGAAGGTGTCTGCGGAGCAGACGGATGAGGGAATGGTGGTAGCCGTTAGAGTAAGATTGACCAAGGGTCTAACGCTCGCATGGTGTGCTCTTTTGTCAACCATCAGACCCTCATCCGTCGCCTTCGGCGACACCTTCTCCCGGACGGGAGAAGGACGCAACGTTTAGATAGCGCGTCCTCATGAAACAACCCTCGCTCCGCCCGCTCTCGGATCTCATCGATGAAGCCTTAGGCCCCGTGCTCGCCGCCCAAGGCTTTGCCGCGTCTGATATCGTCACCGGCTGGCCGGAAATTGTCGGCGAGACGCTGGCAACCCATTGCGAACCCATCAAAATCTCTTGGCCTAGGCGGATTGGCGATGCCCCGCCCGAGCCCGCAACCCTCATTTTGCGGGTCGAAGGCGCCTTCGCGCTCGAAATCCAGCACCAAGCGCCCGTCATCCTGGAGCGGGTCAATACCCGCTATGGCTGGCGCTGCATCGGAAAAATCGTGATTAAACAAGGCCCCGTCCGAAAAGAACCACCCCGCAAACCACGTCCCGAGCCCAGCGCGGAAGCCATCTCCGAGGCCGAGCGCAAAGTCGGCACCATTGCGGATGAGGGCTTACGCGAAGCCTTGGTCCGGCTAGGGTCGGGCATTATATCCGCCCGCCAGACATGAGCGTGAAAGGCTTGCAAGTGCTGGCCAAGCCCTGCTAATCAAACGGCCCATATCAAAAGGATAACCCCATGCAAAGCCGCCGCAAAATTCTGGAAGCCCTTGGAATCATTGGCATCTCGGCCAGTTTGCCGGTGTCATTTGCCTCCGCCCAGGCCGCCAAAGAAGACGAGCTGAAAATTGCGGGGCCTTTAGGCGATGTTTTCCTCGGAAAAGACGACGCCAAGGTTACGATCATCGAATACGCCTCGATGACGTGTCCGCATTGCGCGCATTTCCACACCACGACTTTCCCGGCTTTGAAGCAAAAATACATCGATACGGGCAAAGCTCGCTTTGTTTTGCGCGAATTTCCGTTCGATCCGCTGGCAACTGCCGCCTTTATGCTGGCGCGTTGCAATGGCAATGACAAATATTACGCCATGGTCGATCTGCTGTTCACGCAGCAGAAATCCTGGTCAGGCACCGCAAATCCGGCTGAATCCCTGTTGGCAACCGTCAAACAGGCCGGTTTCACACAGGAATCTTTCGAAGCCTGCTTGAAAAACCAATCCATCTATGACGCCGTGAACTCCGTTCGAGATCGGGCTGAAAAAGTATTTGGCGTCGACTCGACTCCAACCTTTTTTATCAACGGACAGAAGCAAAGCGGTGCGCTCAGCATTGAGGAACTCGATAAAATCCTCACCCCTCTCCTCGGTGGCTAAGATCACGTCCCATCCTAACGGAGGGGTGCGGTGAAGCTTACGCGCCTTCGGATCACGGGCTTCAAATCCTTTGTCGACTCGACCGATTTCCTGATCGAGCCGGGCCTAACCGGCGTTATCGGGCCGAATGGCTGTGGCAAATCCAATCTGGTCGAGGCGTTGCGCTGGGTCATGGGCGAAAGCTCGCATAAATCCTTGCGCGCCGCCGGTATGGATGACGTGATTTTTGCCGGATCGGGTAACCGCCCGGCCCGCAACATGGCCGAAGTCACGCTCGCCATTGATAATCAGGATCGCAAAGCGCCCGCCGCCTTCAACGATGCCGAAACGCTCGAAGTCACCCGCCGGATCGAGCGCGAAGACGGTTCCGTCTACCGCATGAATGGCCGCGAAGTGCGCGCCCGCGATGTGCAGCTGCTCTTTGCCGATGCTGCAACCGGCGCGCGCTCGCCTGCAATGGTGCGCCAAGGCCAGATCAGCGAAATCATCAATGCCAAGCCCAGCGCCCGCCGCCGTATCTTAGAAGACGCCGCTGGTATTGCAGGCCTGCATGGCCGCCGGCACGAGGCTGAACTGCGTCTCAAAGCGGCGGAAGACAACCTCACCCGCGTCGATGATGTGTTGAAGCAAATCGACTCGCAGGTCGATGGCTTAAAGCGCCAATCCCGCCAAGCGCAGCGTTATAAGACGCTATCCGCCGAAATCCGACAAGCCGAAGCCATCTTGGCCCTGCGCGCCTGGCGTGAGGCGAAATCAAACATCGTCAATGCGGAGCAACAAGCCGCAGCCGATATCGACGCGTTGACCCGTTTGGGCCTCAGCCAAGCCGAGACCGCCAAAAATCAGGCCATCGCCGCTGAAGCCCTGCCCGGCTTGCGCGAAGCCGAGACAGTGGCCGCCGCCGTTCTTCAACGTCTTTTGGTTGCGCGCGAGACGTTGCAATCGGATGAAGAGCGCGCCCGCCAACGCCTCATCGAGCTTGAACGTCGCGCAACCGAAATGCAGCGCGATCTGGAGCGTGAAAACCTGCTCGTCGCCGACGCCGACCGCGCCATCACCGCGCTCGATAGCGAGGAAGCCAATCTCGCCATCGAGCTCGAGACGGCCCAAACCGCCAGTCAAGAAGCCGCAGCCCGTCTCCTTGAGCGGGAAGCAGCACTAAAAGAGGCCGAAGCCGCGCTCGCAAAAGCCCAAAGCGAGATGACCGAGCTTCTAACCCGTCAAACCTCGGTCGATGCGATGATCCGCTCCGAAACCGAGCGGCTTGGCAGGCTCCGCGCCGATCTCGCAAAGACGTCGCAAGACCTCGACCTCATTCGTGAAACAATCGACAACGATCTCGAAATCCGCATGATCGCGGCGGAATATGATGAAGCGGCTGCCGCTCTCGTCAACGCCGAAGCAGCCGTTGAAACATCGCGCCAAACGCTCGCCAACGCACGCGAAACGGAAGCCGCTCTGCGCGCCCCGCTGCAACAGGCAGAACGCCGCGCCCAACAGCTTGAAACCGAAATTCGCACGCTCACCAAGCTCCTTTCCTCAGGGGACGATAAAAGCTGGCCTTCCTTGCTCGATCATCTCACCGTCGCAAAGGGCGTTGAAGCAGCCCTTGGCGCAGCGCTTGGTGACGATCTTGAAGCCTCGATTGATCCCGCAGCCCCCGCCCATTGGTCGCATCCCGGCATGGGCGAAAATGACCCTGCCCTGCCGCAAGGCGCAACCTCGCTTGGCGAGAGCGTCAAAGCGCCCGACGCGCTTAACCGGAGGCTGCGTCAAACGGGCCTCGTGTCACAAGCTGATGGCGAGCGGTTGCGCGCCGAGCTTAAGCCCGGTCAGGTGCTCGTCTCGCAGGAAGGCGATGTCTGGCGTTGGGATGGTTTCACCGCCAAAGCCGACGCACCAACACCCGCCGCCCGCCGCTTGGCCGAGAAAAACCGCTTAGGCGACCTCGAAATCGAGGCCACAAAAGCACGCGCTGACGCAGAAGAACTGCAAGCGGCCTATCAAGAGGCGAGCGAAGCGGTAAAAGCCGCGGGTGAGGCGGAGAACAAGGCCATCGCCGCCGTTCGCATGGCCCGCCAAACGGTCGATCATTTGCGCGACAAGCGCTCCAGCGCCGAGCGCCGCCAAAACGAACAAGTCACCAAGCGCTCGGCTTTGGAAGACGCCAAAGCCCGCCTTGATCGCGAAATTACCGAGACAGAAGGCCGTTTGGCGCAATCAGTCGCGCAAAAAGCAGCGCTGCCTGATTCAAAGGCCATTGAGGCAAGCTTAGAATCGGCCCGCGCCGAAGCGCAAACGCAGCGCACCTCGGTTGCGGAAGCCGCCGCCTCGGTCAAAAGCCTCGCGCGCGAAATTGATCTGCGTACCCAGCGCCGTCAGGCGATCACGCGGGAAAGAGCCGGTTGGGCCGATCGTAAAACGCGCGCCGCCGCGCAAAACGAAGAATTTTCCAATCGCCGCGCCGAAATCGAGGCCGAACGCGCGTCCTTGGTTGACGCGCCAGAAGTCTTCGCCGAACGGCGTCGTTCGCTCGCGAACGAAATCGACACCGCCACCGCCGCGCGCAAAGCCAAAGCGGATGCACTGGCAGAAGCCGAAACCGCCTTGGCCGCTGCCGATCGCGAAGCCAAAGAAGCGCTCGCGACCTTCATGGCAGCCCGCGAAAACAAAGTAAAAAGCGAATTGCGGCTCGAATCAGCCCGCGAAGCGCTCAATATGTCGATTGCCTCGATCCAGGAACGGTTCGAAGAAACGCCGGAAGAATTGGCTATTCGCATCGGCAACGCCTTCGAAAAGTCTGATGAAGGCCGCGAATCAACGCTGAGCCGCCTCGAGCAGCTCAAAAGCGAGCGCGAGCGCCTCGGTGCCGTCAATCTGCGCGCCGACGAAGAACTAACCGAGATCGAAGACCGCAAAAACACCCTCGCCACCGAACAAAACGAGCTTATCGAAGCCATTCGCCGCCTGCGCTCGGCTATTGGCGGCTTGAACCGCGAAGGTCGCGAGCGTCTTTTGGCGGCGTTCGAAGAGGTCAAAACGCATTTCGAGCGGCTCTTCGTCTCGCTCTTTGGCGGCGGCACGGCCCGCCTCGAACTGATCGAATCAGAAGATCCACTCGAAGCCGGCCTGGAAATTCTTGCCCATCCTCCGGGCAAAAAGCCTTCGACAATGTCGCTTTTGTCGGGTGGCGAGCAGGCTTTGACAGCAATTGCGCTCATTTTCGCAGTATTCTTGACCAATCCGTCGCCGATTTGCGTGCTCGACGAAGTCGACGCGCCACTCGATGACGCCAATGTCGAGCGCTATTGCGATCTTCTCAACGACATGGCGCGCACCACGGAAACGCGCTTTATCGTCATCACCCACAACCCGATCACAATGGCCCGCATGAACCGCCTCTTCGGCGTCACAATGGCCGAGCGCGGGGTCAGCCAATTGGTTTCGGTGGATTTGGGCGGGGCGGAAGAGCTGTTACAGGCTTCTTGAATGTAACCCCGAAAGGGCTTCAGCCGAGATCTTTCTCCAAGCGGCCTTTTAGCCGCGCGAGAATATCCATCTTTTCATGTAAAATTGCTAAAATAATCGGTGGTGCCTCGGGCCGTGGCAAACAAAATATAAAATGATTTCCGCATTTTGCCATTCGAAGCGATGGATAAATAGCGCTTAAATCTTTGAAACGCCCTTCTCCCTTAGCCACCAGCGTGGTTGCTCGCTCAAGCTGACTTATGTAGATTCTGCATTGTTCTTCACCCCAGTTCTGATGGGTATAGCGAACAATATCCGCGAAATCTGCGGATGCGGCTTTCGATAATATATAGGCCTTAGCCATGGCTTGAGCCGGTACCGAGAACCGTATCCGCGATCTCTGTCATACTGCGCGTGTCTAATTCGCCATTTTGGGCTTCGATAATACGCTGGTGCAGCAAAGATTTTAAATCCTCGAGCGCTCGTTCTTCATCGGATGACGCCGGAAAAAGCCTCTCAAGTGCATATTGTTTAATCGTCTTACCTTGAAGCGCGGCAAGCGCTTTCAAGCTCTGGTGCTGTTGATCGGTAACGTCGATGGTCAGACGGCTCATTGTATAGTCCCCACATATCAAGAGTTACATCATTAGCACAAATGTGGGTTTGTGGCGAAATCATTTTGGCGCCCGCACGTAATTCACGCTTTGGAACTTATCCACACCCTCCTTGTATCACGAACCACAGGTTGCGTTGCTCGCGCCATCTTCCGTTAAATCGATATAGCGAAAGTCGCCCACGAATAATCCCAGGTCACCAAGCGTCCGACAAAAGTTTCATAAGCCTGTTCCAAAAGGCAAAAAATCAATAAATTCAATAATTTAAATGATATCTAACTCGCCTTGACAGGGGTAGGGGCAAAAACTATGTTACGCGCGCCTGAAAGGGCAGGCTTGACCTCGGCTCGGTCGACCAAAATTCACGTTTGCCCGCTCTCGGGTGAATAGGCGTTACACGTTCATCGTGTCTTCGCAGAAAGTGGTCAAATGAAAGAGGTCGATCACGGCAACGGTGAGGATCGGGATCTTCACGAGCGGCTCGAAAAACTTTCGAGCGCGATCGAGAAGAAAAGGTCGGAATCGGTTGATATCGCCAAACGGGAAGCGGAGCAGTCCGCCATCGGGGGCGAGACAGGCAAAGCCATGGCCCAAGGCTTCCGTATGTTGGCGGAATTGGTGTCTGGTGTGTTGGTTGGCGCAATTATCGGTTGGCAACTTGACCAATGGTCGGGTATGTCGCCTTTGTTTTTGATTGTGTTTCTGATACTGGGCGTTGCGGCCGGATTCTGGAACATGATGAAATCGGCCAGCGTGTCCGTGAAAAGACAATGAAATTCAGTAGACCAGACTTTCTGGTTTGACGTGACGAGGAGCGAAGAGCGTGGCAGCTGAAAGCGAAGGGGCAATCGACCCCATCCACCAGTTTGTGATCGAACCCATGTTTCATCTTGGGGGTCTCACGGTCACGAATTCGGCTGCCTATATGGTCGCCATCTTGGTCGTTGCGTCATTTGTGATGATCTTTGGTACCGCGCCAAAAGCGCTTGTTCCCGGCCGTCTCCAATCGCTTGGTGAAGTGGCTTACGAGTTCGTAGCCGATACCGTGCGCGGTTCGGCAGGCCATGAGGGCATGCGTTTCTTCCCGCTCGTCTTCTCGCTCTTTATGTTCGTGTTGATCGCCAATCTGATTGGCTTGATCCCGTTCACCTTCTCGGTCACGAGCCACATCATCGTAACCTTTGCGCTCGCAGCCGTCGTTATTCTCACCGTCATTCTTTATGGCTTCTACAAGAACGGACTGCATTTCTTAGGTTTGTTTGTTCCATCGGGCGTTTCGCCGGTTCTGTTGCCTTTGTTGGTGTTAATTGAAGTGATTTCCTTCATCTCGCGCCCCATCAGCCTTTCGGTTCGTCTCTTCGCGAACATGTTGGCTGGCCACATTACGCTCAACGTGTTTGGCGGTTTCGTGGCGATGCTTCTGGCATCGGGTACGTGGGCGGTTATTCTTTCGCCATTGCCTTTCGCGATGACGGTGGCTTTGTCGGCACTCGAGCTTCTCGTTGCCTTCTTGCAGGCTTACGTCTTCGCCATTCTAACTTGCGTCTATCTCAACGACGCGATCCATCCCGGTCACTGATGAAGTGACTGGTTATCTATCCCACTGATCCAACCATCCAACAGGAGCAAATTATGGATCCCGTCTCTGCAAAATATATCGGCGCTGGTTTAGCCGCCATCGGCATGGGTATCGCTGCCATCGGCGTCGGCGTGATTTTCGGTAACTTCTTGTCGGGTGCGCTGCGTAACCCTTCCGCCTCGGACAGCCAGTTCGGCCGCGCCTTCATCGGTGCAGCTCTTGCCGAAGGTCTTGGCATTTTCGCGTTCCTTGTAGCGATCTTGCTGCTCTTCGTGATCAAGTAAGGTAATTGCCATTGGGGCGGTTTAACCGCCCCTTCGGCCCTTATTCATTGGTCCTAAGCGCGAGAAGAGATAATGGCTTCGACAGAACAAACGAATACCGAAGTCGGTCATGAAGGTGGCCACGCTAGCGGCGTGTTCCCTCCCTTTGACCCATCCACCTTCGGCAGCCAATTGCTTTGGCTGGCCATCATCTTTGGCGCCCTCTATTTATTAATGTCCCGCGTTGCTCTGCCACGCGTGGAAGGAATTCTGGCTGCGCGTAAAGCAGCCCATGAAGGCGATCTTGCTGAAGCTGCACGCTTGCGCGCAGAGACAGAGGCATCCATCGCATCCTTTGAAAAGGCCTTGGCTGACGCCCACGCGCATGCCGAAGAAATCGGCCAGAGCACACGGGATAAGCTAAATGCTGAGATCATGGCCAAACGCAAAGCATTTGACGCCGAGCTGACCGCCAATCTGGATGCTGAAGAGCACACGATTGCGGCTAATAAGGCCAAAGCAATGCAGAATGTTGGCGAAATCGCCACCGAGTCGACCATTGCCATTATTCAACATCTGACGGGCCAAGTGCCGAGCGCTGCGGATGCTTCCGCTGCCGTCAGACATGTTTCGAACGCTTAAAGGGGACGGCTACCATGGACGCTGAAGTTTGGGTTGCCATCGCGTTTGTCGTCTTTTTAGGCGTGCTGTATCGCTTCGGCGCATTCTCGACGATCGTCACAGCATTGGACAATCGTTCCGAAGCCATTCGTAAGGAACTCGAAGAAGCCAAGGCGTTGCGTGAAGAAGCCCAGCGCGTTTTCCATGAGTACAAGGCCAAATTTTCGGCTGCGGAAAAAGAAGTGGACTCGATTATCGAGCGCGCTAAGGCCGATGCTGCCCGCTATTCTGCAGAAGTCGATGCCGAGTTTGAAAGCTTCATGGCCCGCCGTCGTGCCATGGCCGAAAAGCGCATTGCTCAGGCCGAAGCCACTGCAATGGCGGAAGTTCGCGCGGCGGCGGCTGACGCCGCGGTGAAGGCTTCAGAAAGCATTCTACGCACGACATTAACCGGTGCCGCTGGCGAAGCGTTGGTCGCGAAGAACGTGGCCAATCTCCGGTCTGAATTTAACTGATTTGGGTATTCCCTCTCCCCTTGCGGGAGAGGGTGGCCCACGAAGTGGGTCGGGTGAGGGCCCTCATCCGTCATGCTTCGCATGACACCTTCTCCCACAAGGGGAGAAGGAGATACTGTTCCGTATGATACGCGGCAGGCTTTTTTATTGGGCCAACAGCTTCTCACGAAACGCTTTCAAATCACGCCAAGCGAACCGCTTTTGCATCGGCTGGCGCAGGAGATAGGCTGGCGGTAGCGTCGTCATCATCGGGATGGTTTCCCCACCGCTCTCCATATCAATCCACTGGCCACGAAGTTTCAAAGCGCTTTCGGTTCGTCCCGCGAGCAATTGGGCGGGCAAAGCCCCTAAAGCCAAAATCAAACGCGGCTGCACCAATTCAAGTTGCCGCAACAAAAATGGCGTGCACACGTCCAATTCCTGAACCGTAGCCGCACGATTACCCGGCGGGCGCCAGGGAATTGCTGTTGTCAGCACAAGCTTGTCGCGCTCCAGCCCGATGGCTTTCATCATTGCATCGAGCAAAACTCCGGGACGGCCCGAAAACGCCTCGCCGCTGCGGTCATCATCGGCTTCGGGCGCATCGCCAATCACCAAAATGCCGAGTTGGGCAACGGATTGAGCCAAAATACAGCTTTTGGCGGTTCGGCTGAGCGGGCAGCCCTCAAAGGTCGAAAGCGTCGCGCGTAATTCGTCCAAGGATTGCGCGGCGTTTGCCCGTTTCCGCGCCTCTTCGATCCAATCATTGGCAGGCCCCGGCGTGACCATCGCAACCGACGAGACTGCCTCGCGTGGCCGCGACGTCGAACCCGACGGCTCCGTCCGTCCCATTGCCCGTTTAGGAGCCTCACGCTGGGCCCCGGCATCATTCGCGGCTTCGAGAAAACGATTATGCGGAACCTCATCCAGCGCGGCGTCTACGCCTGCTGAGAGGTGCCAAGCCAATAGCTCGGCCGCCATTTTACGTTCCTCGGTCAATCCCGTGCTCATCGCTAAACTCTATTGGGCTTCAAGACAAAGTTCCAGTCTTTCGTCGTCCGATGACGCAACTGTGTCGGGATAGGTTGCGAGTGACGTAAAGTCTTGCGATAGAGAAACATAAAGAACGTTCAACCTGCGATTCACGAATGAGGATTGATCATGGATCTGGCTGAGGCACGTATGACCCCGCGCGAGGGCATGGAATTCGACGTAGTGATCGTGGGCGCAGGGCCCGCAGGCCTCTCCGCCGCCATCCGGCTTAAACAGAAAAACCCGGATTTATCGGTCGTTGTGGTCGAAAAAGGCTCGGAAGTTGGCGCCCATATCCTCTCAGGCGCCGTTATTGACCCGATTGGCCTTGATCGCCTCCTCCCCGATTGGCGCTCGGACAAGGACGCGCCGATCAAGACGGAAGTAACGGACGATCATTTCCTGATGTTGGGACCGGCGGGCGGCATTCGCCTGCCCAATTTCCTGATGCCGAAGCTCATGTCGAATCACGGCAATTACATCGTCTCGCTCGGTAATGTCTGCCGTTGGCTAGCGACCCGCGCCGAAGGTTTAGGCATTGAAATCTATCCGGGTTTCGCCGCCGCCGAAGTGCTTTATGGCGAAAAAGGCGAAGTGGTTGGCATCGCCACCGGCGATATGGGCATTTCCAAGCAAAATGAGGTGAAAGACAGCTTCACCCGCGGCATGGAATTGCGCGCGAAATATACGCTCTTTGCGGAGGGCGCACGCGGCAGCCTGACCAAAACGTTGATCAAAAAATTTCGCCTTGATGAAGGCCGTGATCCCGCAAAATTCGGCATCGGCATCAAAGAACTTTGGCAGGTCTCCCCCGATAAGCACCGTTTGGGCCTTGTGCAGCACTCTTTCGGCTGGCCATTGGACAGCACAACAGGCGGCGGCTCTTTCCTCTATCATCTCGAAGATAATCTCGTCGCCGTCGGCTTCGTGGTGCATCTCAACTACCAAAATCCGACTTTGTCGCCCTTTGACGAATTCCAGCGCTTTAAAACGCATCCGATGATCCGCGAGACCTTTGAAGGCGGCAAGCGCCTGTCCTATGGCGCGCGCGCGATTACCGAAGGTGGCTGGCAATCGGTACCGAAGCTCACCTTCCCGGGCGGTGCGCTCATCGGCTGTGCAGCAGGTTTCGTGAATGTGCCGCGTATCAAAGGCTCGCATAATGCGGTGCTTTCCGGCATCCAAGCCGCCGATCACATCATCAGCGCCATCCATGAAGGCCGTGCAAATGACGAGTTGACCGATTACGAAGCCGGCTGGCGTTTCTCAGCCATTGGCCGCGATCTCCGTAAAGTCCGCAATGTGAAGCCGCTTTGGTCGAAATTCGGCACCTATATCGGCATCGCCCTTGGTGGCCTTGATATGTGGACGAATGATCTGTTCGGTTTCTCGTTTTTCGGCACGCTCAGCCATGGCAAGGCCGATTTTGAGACGCTTAAGCCGATCAAATCGGTTAAGCCCATCTCCTATCCAAAGCCTGATGGCGTTGTATCCTTTGATAAGCTCTCCTCGGTGTTTCTTGCATCCACCAATCACGAAGAGGATCAGCCCGCCCATCTCACGCTCATGGATGCGTCGATACCGATCAACAAAAACCTGCCGCTTTATGGCGAACCGGCCCGTCTTTATTGCCCAGCTGGCGTTTATGAAGTGACCTATTCAAATCCGGAGACAAAGGCTGATCCCAAATTTGTGATCAACGCGCAAAATTGCGTGCATTGCAAAACCTGCGACATCAAAGACCCATCGCAAAACATCAATTGGGTCACGCCAGAGGGCGGCGGCGGACCGAATTATCCAAATATGTAACGAAGCCTTATTGTTTCTCTTCCATTTTGTGGGAGCACTCGTTAACCAGATTGTATGTCTCCATACGATTCAAGCGTTCGGTTCCCTCCTATGCCTCGTTCTTCTGTGCGATCCGTTCGCGTTTTAACGGGTTTTATGGCGCTTTTCACGATGGGTCTGGCCTGCCCCGCCTTTGCGGAGGCGGATAAATCCGCGCGTGATGCTCGCGTCATGGCCAACACGCTATCGGGGAATTATCTCGCAGCGCTTGTTGCGGGCCTCTCATCCGATACATCGGCGGCAGCGCAGTTTTACTCCGAATCGCTCAAATTCGATCCGCACAGCGCAGACCTTGCCGAGCGCGCCTTTGTCACGATGTTGGCCGAAGGCAATATGACGGAAGCGCTTCGTCTGTCGCAAACCGTCAGCCGGAAAAATCCGGGTAACGGCATTGTGCAGCTCATTTTGGCGGTGAATGCCATACGCGACGGGCAATTCAACACCGCCAAATCGGCGTTAAAGCGTAATGGCAGCAAGCAGAATACCGATTTAACCGCATCGCTCCTAACGGCATGGTCATGGGTCGGCGCAGGCAATCCGAAAAAGGCCATCGAAACCATCGAGAAAATGCCGGATGATCCGGCAACACGCCCTTTCCGCAATTTGCACGCGGGCCTCATCGCGAAAGTGTCCGGCAATACGGACGAAGCGCTGATCCTCATTAAATCCGCGTATGAGAACGATAGAAACGGCATTTTGACCGCTGATATCTACGCACGCAGCCTCTACGCGCTCGGCAAAAAAGATGAAGCGAAAGCGGTGTATCTCGACATCGCCAAAGTATTGCCGCGCCACCCGATCGTGCGCGATGCGCTTGATCGACTGGACGCTGGCAAACCGCTCGAAGATCGCATCAAAAACGAAAAAAATGGTGCAGCCGAAGTACTATTCGGCTTAGGCAGCGCAGTGACGCGCGATGGCGATGAGCTTTCCTCGCTGATTTATCTGCGCCTTGCAACATGGCTGCAACCCGATCACGCCTCGGCCCTCGTCGCAATTGCGGAAACCTACGAGCGAATGAAGCAATTGGACTCAGCCGTCGCTGCCTATGAAAAAGTGCCAAGCGATTCACCTTTGCGCATTTCTGCCGATATTCAACGCGCGCTTGATCTTGAGCAGCTTGGCCGCTCGGATGAGGCGATTGCACTCCTCAAACAAACCAATGCAAAGCTAACGGATCACACCGAGCCTTTGATCGCGCTTGGTAATATTTATCGCTCGAAGAAAGCCTTTGCCGAAGCCGCAGAAGCCTATAGCGGCGCGCTAAAGGCCATTGGCACACCAAACCAGAGCCATTGGAGCCTCTATTACTCGCGCGGCATCGCCTATGAGCGCTTAAAGCGTTGGCCAGAGGCCGAAGCCGATTTTCGTAAAGCGCTGGAACTCTCCCCCGAGCAGCCTTTGGTGTTAAACTATCTCGGCTATTCATGGATTGAACAAGGCAGCAATCTCGATGAAGCCTTCCGCATGTTGCGCCGCGCCGTCGAGCAGCGTCCTGCGGATGGCTATATCGTCGACAGCCTCGGCTGGGCCTATTACCGCCTCGGTCAATATGACAACGCGCTGCAATTGATGGAAAAAGCGGTGCAGTTGAAAGCCGCTGATCCAACCGTGAACGATCATCTCGGTGACGTCTATTGGCGCTTGGGCCGCAAACTTGAAGCAAAGTTCCAATGGAACCACGCGCGCGACTTAGGTGCCGAGCCGGAAGACATGCCCAAAATCCTCGACAAAATCGCCAATGGTCTGCCGGATGAGCCTGTGGCTACAGGCGGCGCAAGCACGGGCGGCTAACCCCCTATGGCGTGGACGGGCACAACGCGGGCTCGCGCCAAAATCAACCTGACTTTGCACATCACCCGAAGGCGAGAGGATGGCTATCACGACCTCGAAAGCCTTGTGGCCTTTGCCGGCATCGGGGATGAGCTGCACCTGGTCGAAGCCAAGGACCTATCGCTCACGATTACAGGACCAGAGGCAGCTGAGTTAAGAGATACAGACGACAACCACATTATCAAAGCCGTAACGAACTTACGCGCGCTCAAACCCTCTATAAAGCTCGGTGCCTTCCGCCTTATTAAACGGTTACCGCTCGCCTCAGGAATGGGCGGCGGCTCTGCCGATGCCGCCGCCGCACTCCGCCTCATCGCCCGCCTCAATCGCCTTCCCTTGCAGGATCCCGTCTTGCACGAAGCGGCAATCAAGACAGGCGCCGATGTCCCCGTCTGCCTCGCAAGCCAAGCGCGCATGATGGGCGGTATCGGTGAGACACTCGGCCCCACCCTCTCTTTACCCCGTCTCTTCGCGGTTCTCGTTAATCCACGGCAAGGCTCGTCAACGCCCGCCGTTTTCAAAGAAATCGGCCTCAAGCCCGGTGACACCTTAAAAGGCGACGCCCATCCCATCATCGCCAGCGTTCAGAACACCGCCGCCCTGCTGCAAAGCCTTGAGCAAGGCCGCAACGACATGCAAAGCGCAGCCACAGCGCTGCTACCCGTCATCGGCGAGGTCGAAGCCGCCCTCTCCTCCCTGCCCGAATGCCGCTTCACCCGCATGTCGGGCTCCGGCGCGACCTTTTTCGGTGTGTTTGATAGCTGCCGCTCCGCCGCACACGCCGCAAAGCGCCTAACGCGTCAGCATCCGGAATGGTGGGTTAAGGCGACCGTGATCGAATAGGTCTCTTCACCCGCATCAGGCCGTCAACCGATCTTGACCGTCCCCATCGCCTTCCCTACGGTGCAGCGCAATAATTCCATCCAACCGTACCGGTTTTCGCAATGTCTGACGCCATCCCCGATTCCATGAACCCGCAGCGCTCCTTTCAAGCGCTGATCCTCACCTTGCACCGCTTCTGGGCGGAGCAAGGCTGCGTGATTTTGCAGCCCTATGACATGGAAGTGGGCGCCGGTACCTTCCACCCCGCAACGACGCTACGCGCCTTAGGCCCCAAGCCGTGGCGTGCCGCCTATGTGCAGCCGTC
>CANGPL010000061.1 GCA_947455725.1 Hyphomicrobiales bacterium
GCAAAATCCGCTTCATCTAAATTGATGTTGGCCAGCGGGTCGCGCCAATGCGCATCAAAGCCTGCGGAGATGATCACAAGCTCTGGCCGATAGGCCAAAAGCCGAGGTAAAATCAGCCCTTCAAACGCCTGACGAAAGGCCTCGCCGCCATCACCCGCTTTAAGCGGCGCATTCACAATCGTATCGAAATCGCCGCGCTCATCTTTAGCACCCGTGCCGGGATAAAGCGGCATTTCATGCGTCGAGCAATACATGACCGACGCGTCTTTCCAGAAAATATCCTGTGTGCCATTGCCGTGATGCACATCCCAGTCGATGATCGCGACGCGGCCTAAACCATGTTTCTTTTGCGCGTGGCGCGCGGCAACTGCGGCATTGTTCACAAAGCAAAAGCCCATCGCGGTTTTTGTCTCGGCATGGTGGCCCGGTGGGCGAATAGCCGCGAAAGCATTGGCAACTTCGCGACCCACGACGGCATCCACCGCGCGGGTTGCAGCTCCGGCGCCGCGCAATACCGCCTCCCATGTACCGGGCGACATCGTCGTATCGGCATCAAGCTGCACAAGGCCCGAACGTGGGTTGGCCTCCTCAATCGCATGCACATAATCGGCAGGGTGGCAGCGTAGCACCGCTTCGAGATCAACCTCGGGTGCTTCCTCGCGGATCAACGCATTAAAACGGTCACCCGATAAAACTTTATCAACGGCGCGAATACGATCTGACCGTTCGGGATGGCCCGACGGTGTTTCATGCCCAGCAAAGCAGGGATGGGTAACGAGAAGCGTGCTCAATCGCTGCCAAGATAGAATGAGGCATGAACAGGCTTTTCGGCGGGCTTCTTAGCCCTCAGCATTTCGGCTGCGGCAGCAAGGGCCGGAATACCGATCTTGCCAAAGCCCTGCGACGCAGCGTCGGACGGCGCACGGCGCTGCTCGCTGATCGAGGCATTCATTTGGCTATTTCGCGGTTGTTGGGTGTGCGGCTCGCGCGACATTGTTCCACTCCGTTTTCGTATTCAAACTTATGATAGCGTCTGAATAACCGATTCTTTATGGACAAATCATGGCGGCCTTGTCCAATGCCTAATATTTTAATGAATTTATTGTGACATCTACCTTAAGGAAGCGTAAATCGATCCGCTATAATACTCATCACATCACTATTTTGAGACGTAAAATGCCCCTAAAAGCCATTTTGTTCGATAAAGACGGCACTCTTTTGGATTTTGACCTTACTTGGGGCGCTGCTGGCTATCATGTGATGAAAACCATCGCTCGGGGCGATGAAGCGGGCTTTGATCGCCTTGTCGAAGTAACCCATTACGATCTCGATAACCGCCGTTACCGCCCGACCTCGGAAATGGTCGCCGGTTCGCTCGACGAAATCGGCCCTCTTTGGGCTAAAGCCTTGGGTCGAGACGATTTTGCAGCGGTGGCTAATGAAATTGACCAACTTTTTATGCAATCGGCACCCGACTATATCGTTCCGCTCGCTGATCCGGCTGGCATCCTTTCCGGCCTTGCCCAACAAGGGTATCGGCTAGGCATTGCGACCAATGATTCAGAAGCAGCCGCTCTGCAACAGGCTGAAATCTTAGGGCTTATCCCCCATCTCGATTTTATCGTCGGGCACGATTCAGGCCATGGAAGAAAGCCTGATCCCGGCATGGTCGAAGCATTCGTGCGGCAAACCGGCCTTCAGTCACACGAAGTCGCCTTGGTGGGCGATTCAACCCATGATCTCCACGCCGCGCGCGCGGCCGGCGCCATTGCCATCGCGGTGCTGAGCGGCCCTGCAAGCCGTGCCGATCTCGAGCCCCACGCCGATTATGTGATCGACTCGATAGCCGATTTACCGAAGCTGGTTGCCGGGTTGTAAGAGCCCCGGACCGCGCGCCTCCCGGCGCGCTTTGCGTCCTAACGAGGCAAGAGCCTCGCGGTCCAATTTCCACACCATCTTTTCTTCTGCGCCTCTAGAGCTCCGGACCGCGCGCCTCCCGGCGCGCTTTGCGTCCTAACGAGGCAAGAGCCTCGCGGTCCAATTTCCACACCATCTTTTCTTCTGCGCCTCTAGAGCTCCGGACCGCGCGCCTCCCGGCGCGCTTTGCGTCCTAGCGAGGCAGGAGCCTCGCGGTCCAATTTCCACACCATCTTTTCTTCTGCGCCTCTTACGCTATTGTCTTGCTCAACCGACCGCTGCAGCGGACGGATCAAGGGAGAAAAGCGCATGCTCGGGCTAATGCAAGACTGGCCGTTACTGATCCATCGCGTGATTGATTACGCCGCGATTCAGCATCCCAACCGCTCTGTCGTGTCCCGCTCGGTTGAAGGCCCGCTGCACCGCACCACCTATGCAAAAATTCGTCAGCGTTCTTTGCAGCTTGCGCAACGCTTGCAACGCGATGGCATTGGCATCGGCGATCGTGTTGCAACACTTGCATGGAACACTGCACGCCATCTTGAAAGCTGGTATGGCATCACCGGCGTCGGTGCCATTTACCACACGCTTAATCCGCGTCTCTTCGAAGACCAACTTGTCTATATCGCCAATCATGCGGCTGACCGGCTGATGTTTCTTGATTTAACCTTTGTTGGGCTTGCCGAAAAAATCGCTGATCGGCTGCCCACCATCGAGCGTTACGTCATCCTCACCGATGCCGCGCATATGCCGCAAACGAGCCTTAAAAATGCGGTCGCTTACGAGGATTATATCGCGGAAGCGGATGGCGATTTTAAATGGGTCGAGGTCGATGAGAATACAGCCGCCGGCATGTGCTACACGTCTGGCACCACGGGACACCCGAAAGGCGTCGTCTATTCGCATCGCTCAAATATTTTACATGCAATGGCGGCAAGCATGCCGGATTATTTAAGCCTTGCCTCGCGCGATGTCGTCATGCCGGTTGTCCCACTTTTTCACGCCAATTCATGGTCGCTTGCTTTCTCTGCTCCGATGACGGGTGCAGCCCTCGTCATGCCCGGCCCGAAACTCGATGGTGCCTCGGTTTTCTCGCTCATTGAAGAAGAAGGCGTCACCATGTCCGCCGCGGTGCCCACCGTCTGGCTTGGTCTGTTGCAATATCTTGAAAGCTCGGGCGAGCGGTTCACGCGCTTAAAGCGCGTTACCATTGGCGGCTCAGCCTGCCCACGTGCGGTCACGGAAGCATTTGAAACCAAATATGGCGTCACGGTTTCGCATGCATGGGGCATGACAGAGATGAGCCCGTTAGGCTCTTTCTGCACACCAAAGCCTGAAACCGCAGCACTAGTTGGCGCTGATCTTTACGACCTCAAGCAGAAACAAGGCTTTGCACCCTTCACCGTCGATATGAAAATCACGGATGATGATGGAAAAATTCTACCATGGGACGGCACAACCTTTGGTCGCCTCAAAGTGCGCGGTCCGGCGGTCTCAAAAGCCTATTTTGGTTTGGATGAAAACATCCTCGATGAGGAAGGCTATTTCGATACAGGTGATGTCGCGACCATTGATGAAAATGGCTATATGAACATCACCGATCGCGCCAAAGACGTCATCAAATCGGGCGGCGAATGGATCTCCTCCATCGAGCTCGAAAATCTAGCCGTTGGCCACCCTGATGTGGCCGAAGCCGCCGTCATCGGCATCCCACATCCGAAATGGGATGAACGCCCATTATTGCTCATCGTCCTCAAGGCCAACCGCTCCCCGACGAAGGACGATATCTTGGCCTTCATGCAAGGCAAAATCGCCAAATGGTGGATGCCGGATGATGTAATCTTCATCCCCGAAATTCCCCACACGGCAACGGGGAAGATTTCGAAAAAAACCATCCGAGATCAGTTCAAAGATTTTCGGTTTGGTGGATGAAAAAGAGGCTGTTGTTCCCTTCTCCCTGAGGGAGAAGGTGTCATGCGTAGCATGACGGATGAGGGAATGATGCGGGCCGGATGAGCCTAAACGGTAGCAACTAGACCCTCACCCCAACGGGAGAGGGAAGCAATTTTTTACTGTTGCGAGTATTAAACCCAATATTCCCCATCCAACCGCGCATCACCTTCCGTATGCACGACACCCCGGGCCACGAGCTCTTCCAGATGCGCGAACACGCTTAACGCCGCAGCGCCCTTGAGCTTCGGATCAAGCCCCGCATAAAGCGCCTCGACAATGTTCACAATATGTCGATCACCCGCTTGCACGCGCTCGGTAATCGTCGCCTCGCGCATCCGCCGGTGGTTCAAAAGCCCACGCACAAAACGCTTGGGCTCCGTCACTGGTCCGCCATGGCCGGGCCAATAGATCGCCTCTTCTCGCGCCATTAATCGCTCAAGCGAGTTCATATAGGCACCCATAGATCCGTCCGGCGGCGCGACGATGCTGGTAGACCACGCCATCACATGATCGCCCGAGAACAGTGCGTTCTCTTGGCTTAGCGCGAAGGCCAGATGGTTCATCGTGTGCCCGGGCGTGGCGACCGCCTCAAGCGTAAACCCTTGCCCTTCGAAGATTTCGCCATCTTGCATTAGGCGGTCGGGTACATGATCCTGATCGGATGAGGCATCAAGCATATTGGTTTCACCCGCGCCAAGCGCACGGGCGGCCTGATGCGGGCCACACCCGATAATCGGCGCTCCGGTCAGCGCCTGTAAGTGACGCGACAGCGGCGAATGGTCCTTATGCGTATGGGTCACCACAATGGCGGAAACGCGGGCCTTACCAATGGCCACCACAAGCGCGTCAAAATGGCCATCATGGGCGGGACCGGGATCGATCACCGCCAGATCCCCCTGCCCGACTAAGTAAGTACACGTACCCGTAAAGGTGAACGGCCCACCATTGGGAGCGACAAGTCGCCGCACGAATGGGCTAACCGAAACCGCCTGCCCCGTGGGTTCAATCACCGAGCGATCAAAAGAAATGTCATCCTTCATAAGCCCTTATCGCAATTTGAAATCGCGCTGTCGAGGAGGTGCAATGACATCCGTAGTTCCCCGCCTTGTCGCTACGCATAGTCTCTGTTGGTATTTTTTCGGAACCCTAAGCCGGGCATCGCGTTAATTGCCAGACGGCGACAAAATAGGACCTAAAGCGATGATCGACCAAGCATTCCAGTGGAGCGAGGCCAATTGGTCCGCCAAACCGGCTCCAGACCTGTCAGCGACACCATCCGACCGGATCCTAGAGCCATCGTCGCGCCTGCTCGTAAAATGGGTCGCAGCACTGGCGGCAATTCTGCTCCTGGCGTCCACGATTTACGGTTATTTCCTCATTGCGCACCATAACGAGACATTTCAACTGTACAGCGAAGCTGAAACCATCAGAAATCAAACGCTTGAACTTACAAAAGCCATTGTAGCCCTTGATCATGCCGAGCATCGCTTTAACATGACGGGTCTGCAAGATGAGTTGGATGACGTGCACCATATGTTGCATGGTGTCGTCCTAGCGGTTTTTAAGGCTCTGGACGCTTCAAGCAATAGGGAATTCAGGATAGCCTTAAACCAAGTAAGCGATGGATTAGAGGAACACCGCCGCTTGCTCCTAACACTTTTGCAGGGCGATGAAACTACTCGCCATCGTAACCAATTTCCAGAAACATCCACCTCACGACTTTTCAGTCCGCTTGAGGAGGTTTCTTCAATAGCGGCGCTTCAATCAACGCAAGCGGAAGTCGATTTCAACTCAACAACCCGCATGATGTTTTGGGCCGTCGGCACCGCTGATCTCGCCCTTCTTCTTGGCGCCGTATCCCTTTTCACTTTATACCGTCAGCGCGTTCAAAAATTAGCCAAAAATCAAAAAAGCCTGTTCGATAAAAACCGCACCTTACGTGCCGCGGTTAAAGACCAAACCACACGGCTAGGCCAATTCCAGACAATGTTCAAATCGTCTCTCTCCGCGACCAATATGACCATGTTCATTCAAAACACCGAGCTCGTCATTTCATGGATCCATAATTCAAAATTTGGCGATAGTAATGCCATTATCGGGAAACGAGATCAGGATTTCATGCCGCCTGAAGCTTGGCATCAAACGGTAAAATTCAAAAAAGAAGTCATTGAAAGTCGTGTAGGCAAGAAATTTGAGTTCTCTTATTCAATTGACGGTCGTGCCATCTATAAATGGTTACAAATCGACCCGATCATAGAGGACGATCGTGTGATAGGTATTATTGGCGTATCGATTGATATGACCGATCGAATACTCCGTGAAACCAAAATTGAAGCGCTTGCGGCCGAACTTGCACACCGCAATCAAAATCTAATCGCTGTCATTTCTGCTATCGCACGGCAGATGCTCAACACAAGCCACACACTCAATGAATTTGAAAACCGCTTTACACCACGGCTTCATTCCATCGCTCGATCATTCGATCTTATTGTCGGTGAAGATTGGCAAGGTGCGCCGCTGCGTGCGTTGGTCCGTACACAAATGATAGCGGTCGACAAAACGCTGATGGATAGGGTCAAACTCACCGGACACGATATTTTATTATGCCCCGAATATGCAGAATCAATTGGCACCGCGATCCATGAACTAACCCAAAACGCTTTAACCTATGGCGCCTTTGCAAAGCCATATGGTCACGTAACCATCGATTGGTGGATCGATACAGATCTCTTCGATAAAAAAACGCTTTCCTTGATCTGGAACGAAAGCGATGGGTCACAAAAAATTCCGTCGCTTGATCACCATGGTTACGGGCTTAACGTCTTGGAAAAAGTCGTCCCTCAATCTTTGAATGGCAACGCCTTCGTTGTCGCGCAGCCTGGAGGATTAAAATGGCGGATGCGGTGCGCGTGGAAAGAGCCCTCGCGACAAAAGAACGAGGAGGTTGTCTACCTCAATGCCTAAGACTCATCACACGGCGAAGCATCATCATTAGAAGCCAATATGATCCCTAACCCCTTCTCCATCCCATTCTCTTCAATATTATCGGCGACAAGCCTGAGCCAGACCGCGAAATCATGCGTATCGACGCACAACAAAATCTTTGCTATCGCGATAAGCATCGTCGCGCATTCCGCCTGCCGTTCGACAAAGCTAGGGTGTTTCATCACGTGTTAGTCCTGTTCCGATTTAACTATGAAGATCAACGTCCCTTTCTCATGGTCGTTCCGCTTTCTTTCACCAACACGCTGGTACCATCGCCGGAAGGAGACGCGGCATGACGACGCTTGTCACAGGCGGGGCTGGCTATATTGGCAGCCATATGGTGCTCGATCTTCTCGAAACCGGCGAAAACATTGTGATCTTGGATGATTTATCGACCGGCTTCCCCTGGCTCGTGCCGCAAGGCGTAACCTTAATCGAAGGTGATATCGGCGACAAAGCACTTCTGAGTCGCATCATTGCCGAGCATCACATTGATGCCATCGCCCATTTCGCCGCAAAAATCGTTGTGCCCGATTCCATGTCGGATCCGCTAGGCTATTACCTCAACAACACTTCGAAAGCCCGTACGCTGATTGAAGCAGCTATTGAGGGTGGCGTTAAACATTTTATTTTTTCCTCAACCGCCGCCGTCTATGGCGAGACGCGAGAAATGCCCGTTACTGAAGAAAGCCCACCTGCACCGGTTTCGCCCTATGGTCGATCAAAATTAATGGTCGAGTGGATGCTTGAAGATGCGTCACTTGCCTACGGGTTAAACGCCATGATCTTGCGTTATTTCAATGTCGCAGGTGCCGATCCGAAAGGTCGCTCCGGCCAAGCGACACCGCGCGCAACCCATTTGATCAAAACCGCAGCCGAATCCGCAACGGGTCGCCGTGTAGGGATGAGTATTTTCGGAACCGATTATCCAACGCCAGACGGCACCTGCATTCGCGATTATATCCATGTCTCTGATCTCGCCCGCGCGCATGTCTTGGCGCTCGACTATCTCCGCTCAGGTGGCAAAGGAACCGTGATCAATTGTGCCTATGGCCACGGCTCCTCCGTGCGCGAGGTCATTGATACCGTTAAACGCATCTCCGGCACTGATTTTCCGGTTACGCTTGACGAGCGTCGTCCTGGTGACCCGCCGGAGATCGTCGCAACTGGCGAAAAAATCCGTTCGCTCCTCGGTTGGCAACCCCGCTTTGATGATCTCGACACGATCGTAAGCCATGCGCTTGCATGGGAGAAGCAGCTCAAAGAGCAGTCCAATCGTTAAGGCATCCTGCTAAATTTTTTTAGCCGGACCATGCGAAGTTTCTCCACCCTTTCGGCCGGCTCGCGCCGCAAGCGTATGGTTACGGGAGAAGCTGCGGTCCTCAGGTGCCACATTTTGTCCGCCCTTTCGGCCCGCCTCGGCGGCAAGATCAGGATTACGCGAAAAGCTCCGCTTTTCTTTCGGAACGCTACCACCCCCTTTGCGCGCAATTTCACGACGCCGCTCGGGATCCATCGCTGCAAATCCACGCAGCGCTGGCGTAGCTCCTTCCTTGTCGTTCGACATATCGTCATCCTCTCGATCAACATTGCGGGGGAGCGATGTGACGAGGCTTGGGCCGGTTAAAGCCAAGCAGGCATAGGCTGCCGTGATAAGATGAAGGTTAAGACGTAAGGTCAGATATTCCGCCAAACACCATCCACCCGCTGCAGGCAGTCAAAATCAATTCGTACTGAAAAAACGCAGCTGGTCTGGATTTAGTTCCTGAAATCTTACGCTGCCGACTCCCGCTTGATGCCGGCACGTTGGTCAAAAAACAGCGCTTGGCTGATCAGCGCCCGAATTGTTTCCGGCAAATAGGGTTTGGTCACCAAAAACGCAGGCTCAGGCTTGTCACCCTTCAAAAAGCGCTCAGGATAAGCGGTGACAAAAATAACCGGCACATTATGCGATTGTAAAATCTCATTGACTGCAGTGAGGCCCGACGAACCATCGGCTAATTTAATATCGGAAAGCACGATACCCGGACTTTTACGTGCAATAAGCTGCAACGCCTCCGTGTGCGTCCGGGCAATACCAACCACCCGATGGCCTAAACCGGTCACCAATTCCTCAAGATCCAAAGCGATGAGTGGTTCATCCTCGATGATCAACACATCCGTCTGTAAATGCTGCGCAATTTCACGGCTTCCAGCCGCAACCAGATTTTCCGCATCATTCATCGAACAATTCAAAATATGGGCAATATCCGGTAGGGCAAAACCCTCCAGCGACTTCAGCAGAAACGCGATCCGATGATGCGGCGATACCTGCATTAAATGGCGGTGCGCCGCAGTTCCCGTAGGCGTTGGCTGTTCTTTAACCGCTGTGCCGGGATCATTCGCCCGCATGGCGGCAATCAGAAGCTTATAGAGCATAACCCGTAGATCGCCCCCTGCCCGCACAGTCTCTGGCATGGCAAGCAGCTGCGACAGTGCCGTCTCGACATAGGAGTCACCAGCCTCCTGCGTGCCGGTAACGGCTCGCGCAAACCGTCTAAGCATAGGAAGTTCAACGAGAATTTGCCGCGATACGCTCATGATATGCTCCTCAGTCAACGATCCTTTACCCATCAGGTAAAAGCGGGGTTCGACGGGATAACGCCGGAAAAAAGAAAAAGTTCCCGTATTGGAACTTACGTCATTTGACGGAGTTGTAGAGAGATGAAAAGGCCGTACCTTCGGCCAGAAGCAGGCGAGATGGCGATGATGGAGGATGACATGACCAATGCCAAGGCGGTCCCGGATACCAAGCGGGAGCGCCGACCCGAATCCAAAAAAAAAGATAAAAAGTCCGCAGTCTCTCAACTCGATACCCATATCGGCAAGGAACTACGGCAGCTTTATTCATCCATTTTGGAAGAGCCCATACCCGACCGCTTTCTGAACCTTCTCCAATCGCTGGAGGACCAGAGCAATGCCAAGAAACCGGGAGGCGAGCCATGAACACGGCCCCCGATATTCGTAAAGCATTGCTGGCCGCCATCCCCAGCCTACGTGCTTTCGCTATTTCCTTGTGCGGCAATGCCGATAAAGCCGACGATCTCGTTCAAGAAACGCTCGTAAAGGCTTGGAGTCACATCGGGTCGTTTACGGAGGGCACCAATATGCCCGCATGGCTCTTCACCATTCTACGTAATCAGTTTTATTCCCAATATCGGCGGCGGCGGCGGGAAGTCGAGGATCCGGAAGGAGAAATGGCCGGCCAATTGGCGTCCTTGCCCGAACAGCACGGCCATATGGATATGCTCGATTTTCGCTCGGCGCTGCAACAATTACCGGCCGATCAACGCGAAGCGATCATCCTCGTCGGTGCGTCGGGTCTATCGTACGAAGATGCTGCAGAAATTTGCGGCTGCGCCATTGGCACGATGAAGAGCCGCGTCAATCGAGCCCGCAATCGTCTTGCTGAGCTCCTCGCCCTTGATGTTAGCAAGCCCCAGCTCATGGAGACAAAAATTCGATCCGTCGAGCGGATCCCGCTAGGAGCTACTGTACAACTTGCTGAGTAGTCGCCGTGCGCGCGGCTGAAGGTTTGGCTGCCGTCCGTTTTGGTGGGCCAGATAGCGTTTCAGCATGACGGGCCGGAGACGGTGCGGCATCATCAACTAATGGATTCTTGTCCCCATTCGCCGCACCAACAAACAAGCCTAAGATTTGAAGAACCGAATAGGCCGAGCGCCGTTCCTCAAACATATTCAAAATCGCCGCACGCTTCGAGTTGAAATATGACGTTTGAATATCAAGCAATTCAAACAGGGTGCGCTTACCCGCGCTAAACTGCTCGGTATAAAGATCGCGAGCACTAGCACTCGCATTGACACCACTTTCCAAACTTTCGGTCTTTGAACGGGCAGCCTCAATAGTCGTGTAAAATTTACGCAAATCGGCTTCCGCTTGATCGCGATCATTACGGTACAATTCTTCGGTTTGCGTGATACGCGCGAGGATCTGGCTGATCTGCGATTGAGCAAGACCACCATCCATAAATTTATACGTCATCGAAACAATCGCTTGGCTATCCAGATTGTTCCAATACGTCCCCGTATAAGATTTAAGCGTCGTATCCGATTGAAGCTGGATCTGCGGTTTGGTGCTTTGCTTTTTCGATTCCAGCTCGTGATTAGCCGCCCGGATTGATGCATCCAAGGCCCGTAAATGAGGACTTGTCTGTTTTAAAATATCGATACTTTTTTCCGGCGTCTTCGGGATGAAGACCGATAAATCAGGTGCCGGATCTAAATCACCAGGGTCACTCTTCACAAGGCGGCGGAAAGAATCGATCGCCGTTTGGAGTTCAGCAACCGTATCGGCACTCACTGCACGTGCATCGACCAGTCGCGCCTCAACACGCTTCACATCGGCGATTGTACCATTACCATTCGCTTCATTGGCTTTTACCAAATCCTGAATCTTTTCGAGAGCCGCGATATTTTCATCGTTTAATTTCGCAAGCTCGCGCGATTGAAACACGCGGAGATAAGCGTCCGCAATATTATAGCCGACATCATTCACTTTAGACTCAAGCGAAAGGCGCTGTGCATCCGCCAAATCATGGGCGCGGGAGATATTGGCGTCGGTTGCACCAAAATCATAAAGTAATTTTTTGGCACTCAACGAACCAATATACCGCTTAGCTTCGGTAAATGCGGGATTTTGCAAAAGCGAGACGTCAAGCTGGGTTGTCGTCGTTCCCTGCGCGCCAACACCGGCGCCCGCACTTCCGTCAACTTGAAACCCATTATTAGCCTCGGCCACGCCGACACCCGCGCGCGCCTCATTATATTGTCCACGCGCGTAAGCGATCTGCGGATTAACATCCAGCGCATAGGCAACGACATCCCGAAAATTATTCGGAACATTCGAAGAAGGCTTCGTTTTCGCCCCTGCCACACCAGGAGAAGGACAACCGGCTTTAACTTTCCCGCCCGCCTTTGATGACGCACAAGCAGCCACGTCCGCCGCCTCACTCGTTGAGACGAGGCTCGGAAAAGACAAAGCAGCCGCCAAAACGGCTACCGCTATGCGCGAGGTGCCACTGAAAACCAAAATCGCCGCCATTCAACCGATTGTGCAGCCGAACCGGAAGTTAACCTTCCTATCCGACCCTCATAATGACCATTCCTTTACGTCATTTTTTAACAAATCACCACCTCTTTTGAGAATGATCCACTGTTAATGACTCTTATTCGACTAATTCATAAAAGCTTAGAATGGATCATAAAAGTCACATAAATTTTATTTATCAACTATAAAAAATATTAAACAAATAAAAAATGTAAATATAGAGGTATTTGAAAATATAGAAAAATTAGCTCGATATCTATTTTAAGACAGACGAATTAATTACTAAATTTAGAACTTCTCCAAATATACAACCCTAGGTTATTTGACTTTTTTTGAATACAGAGGCTAAAACAATGTTACGTTATGTAAGTTATTAAGAATCAAGTTAAATTTGGAGAAAATTTATAACGTTGCGTTATTTGTTTCTCTCTTATTAGTTAATATTGTATAAATAATAATTTTTAAATTCAATTCAATTATTAATTGAGAAGAAAACGAAATATTACTATGTATCTGTGAGAGTACTCGAACCGATATTTGAAGTAAGTTTAACGAGCGGGGTTGAAAGTAAAGTATAATGGCGGCTGATGGTAACACTGCCCCCATCTCTGAGAGTAAAGCGACCGAAGCACCTGTTTCGGGCGATCAGCCTCATATTATGCCCGTTATCGTCCCGGAGGCGACGGGAGCCATATCGCCGGTTGGACTTTCTAATATTGCAAAGCCTGCGGAAGGCACTATTCGCGTCATTGACACGGGTAATTCACCAGAAATTAATTTCGGCTTTCAGCCGGGCGATGTAAAATTAACGGCGCTTGATGTCGATTTGGTGATGGTCTTCAAAGACAATTCGAAGATCATTTTACCAAGCCTCGCAATGGATCTTGTTGGCGCTAATCCGCCAAAGTTAAAATTTAATGGCACGGTCGTTTCGGCACAATCTGTCGTCTCGTTGATAGGCCATATCGATTTGGTGGATATTGCACCTTCGGTCCAATTAGCTTCCGTCGAGTTTCTACCGAAAAAAAAGGGCGGCAACACGAATGATGCCGACCAAGCAACAACCGGCCAAAATGGCGTCGGCGGCGGAGAGCCCCCAATTCCGCCTCAGCCTGTCGTCTCGGGTGCTAAGTCGGGCAAAACCGGCGAAAATGAAGGCGCCAAAACAGCGGAATTTACAGCGCCGCCAGTCGATAAAGTGCAGCCGGGCGTCGTTGCAACGGCGGGCAGCACATCGGCGATCGCAAACCCGTCCGTCATCTCGACTTCGAAGACCGAGCCGCCCAATAGCACGAGCGCACTTGCATTTGACGTACCTGTCACGGCGAAGCTTTATCAAATCGTTGTTGCCAATCCGATCAAAGCAACAAGCGGCGGTGTAACAACGATCTATGGCGGTTCGGGTGCAAGTCCGGCGGATACGGATCCGAGTTATGCCGCGCAAAGCAAAGCGGAAACGATAGCGGGCACAAGCGGCAATGATAATATCTACGCCGACAACCCCGATTTTTCGAGCGGTGGACGCGCAGGCCGTGTTATTTCACTCACGCCAGGCGTAACGGCGGATTACACATTCACGAAGCTAACGATCTCCGGTATCCCAACTGGCTACACGATTGTCGGCGCGTCACCGATCGGGAAAGACGCCTATGGCAACCTTGTCTACACGATCGGGCCAAACGCGACAGGTTCCAATGAATTTCAATTCCAGCTCGCCTATGTCGTTCCTGCCGACACAACAGATCCCAAATTCTCGCTGAGTCTGTCCTTTGCAGGCAAGCAAATTTCGACGAATTATGTCACGACGGTTACATCAAGCGTTTATGTTCAAATCAGCGACGTTGTTGACGATACCCATCAAATAACAACGAATAGTACCGATGGCCGCACCGTCATCAATCTCTCGCTTCATCCTGCCGGCAATTCGATTGCTGGCGGTGAAGGAGATGATACAATCCATGCGGCGGCCGGTGCCGACACAATGGATGGTGGCTCAGGCGCCAATTGGGTCGCTTACGACATGTCCCGCCTTGGTGTGTCGGTTAATCTTAAAACAGGTGAAGGGGCTTCAGGTTTCGCCGCTGGCGATCAATACACCAATATCCACAACATCATAGGCTCAGCGGCAGATGATACCTTGGTTGCCGATAATTTCGGTGACACGATCCGCGGCTATGGCGGCCACGATGTCATCATTGGTGGCGACGGTAACGACCTCTTATCATCGCTTGCCAGCAGCTCCATGTCGGGCGGCAAGGGCGACGATACCTTCATCATTAATGCGGGCGGTGACACGATTGATGGTGGCGAAGGATTCAACACCGTAGACTATTCTGGCATGACCGTCGGATTGACCGTTAATCTTCAAAACAACGGCGCATCTAGTCCAAGCAATACGAACTTCGATGCATTGTATAATATTGAAAGTGTCGTTGCCTCAAAATATGCCGATCAGATTACCATTCTCGGAAATATATCGACCCGTATCGACGCGGGCGAAGGCAATGATACGGTTTATTCCGGCCAAGCCGCTGATACGATTGATGGCGACACCGGGTCGGATTTATTATCTTACGCGAATTCCACATCGGCAGTTTCTGTTAATCTCGCAACCGGTGTAGCCTCAGGCGGTTATGCCGCAGGGGACATGGTACAAAATTTCGAGAACCTGACAGGCTCTGACTATAACGATACGCTTGTGGGCTGGTCGCCTCAAGGGATTGAGGCCGGCAATGGTCGCGAAAATAACGTTCTTACTGGTGGGCTAGGCGACGACTCGCTCGTTGGCGGCATAGGCAATGATACTTTGCTGGGTGGTGCTGGAAACGACACGATCATTGCGGGCTCGGGCGTTAATTCCATCAGCGGCGGCGATAATAATGACTATATCATCGGTGGTAGTGGTGACAGTACGATCGATGGTGGCGACGGTGTTGATACGCTGGACTATTCCCAACTTAGTGGATCGCTCAGGCCTATAAGGCTAACACTCTCAGATACAGGCTTTGCCAATGCCAATAAGGGCGACAATAATAACGATAAAGTCACCAATATCGAAAACGTCATTGCCACGTCGGGCAATGATACCATCAATGGTAATGCACGCGACAACTCGATTTCGGGTAATGGGGGTAATGATTGCATCTCCGGTGGTCTCGGTAATGATACGCTCGATGGGGGCACTGGGCATAACACCGTAAATTATTCGTATGTGACCGATAGCAATGGCGTACAAACCATCGTCGCCTCACAGAGTGGGCAAAGCTTTAACGTTAATTCGAGCGCGAGCGACATTGACCTTCTCTATAATTTCGAGACTTTCATTTTAGGCTCTGGCGCAAATACAGTTGATCTTTCGGCCAGCACGGCATCATTGAGTTTTAGTATTGATGGCTCAGCGGGAAAAACCAATTCGATTATTGGCACATCAAACGCCGATGGACTGATTGGCGGCACCGGTAATGATACATTCGTACCGGGCGGCGGCGCGGATACAATTGACGGCAAAGGCGGGATCAATACCGTCGATTATAGTCATATCGTGAGTAATGGCACGGTCTTAGTTAACACAACCGGCGTTACCGTCGATTTGTCGAGCCCGCTTGGTGGCATTGGCTCGGGTGGTGAGGCTGATGGTAGCCTCTACTACAATATTAAGGATCTCATTGGCTCATCGGGTAACGATAGCTTCGTAGGCGGCGTCCAAAATAATTCATTCATCGGCGGTGACGGTAACGACACGCTGGATGGCGGAGCAGGTAATGATACACTTGACGGTGGCGCGGGTAATGACTCGCTCATTGGCGACGTAGGCAATGACTCGCTTATCGGCGGCACCGGTAGCGATACGCTCTCGGGTGGCGAAGGTAATAATTGGATCGATGGTACCGGCGGTTCCGGAGACAGTATCACCGCTGGACCGGGCAATGATACGATTATTGGTAGCAATGGTATCAACACGATCAATGCTGGGGCCGGCAACAATCGCATCACGATCGGAAGCGGCACCACAAACTCAACGATAATAGCCGGAGACGGCAACGACATAATTTCCGTCAATGGATCCGGTGCAAACCAGATTACGACCGGCAGTGGCAATCAATCGATTTCCATCACCAATTCCTCGAGCACAACGATTACGACCGGTACAAGCGGCAACGACACGATCACGAGCACGGCCGCGACCAACACCATCTCATCCGGTGCCGGCAATGACAGCATCACGCTTGTGGGTTCTGGCAACCAATCCGTCGTCGGAACCACCGGCAATAAAACGGTTTCAATTTCTGGCGGCTCCGC
>CANGPL010000062.1 GCA_947455725.1 Hyphomicrobiales bacterium
AAAAGGCAAGGCGCCCGCCATCCCCTTCGACCCCGACCTCGTCGACATGCTCCGTCAAACCATGAGCGACCATGTCGGCGTCATCCGCAACAAGACCGGCCTCATGACCGCCATCTGGACGCTCGCAGACATAGAGGCGACCGGAGAAGCCCCAGAAGTCACCGCCATGGCGCGAGCAGCCCTCTTCATCACAACCGCCGCCTATGCGAGGCTAGAAAGCCGCGGCGGGCATTACCGCTCCGATTACCCTGAAGCCAATCCCGCGCTCGCCCACCGCTCAAAATTCACCCTCAGCGAAATGCGAGACATCGTGGCCAAGGTTTTGGGGTGAAGGAGTTTTATGTTGGACCGCGCGCCTCCCGGCGCGCAGACAAGCGAGGCAGGAGCCTCGCGGTCCATTTTGAGCTAACCGCATAAAATCAGGAACCCCCCATGCTCAACCCGCTCACCATCGAAGACGCCGTCAAAGCAGCCCTCCTCGAAGACCTAGGCCGTGCGGGGGACATCACCACGCTTGCCACCATCCCCGCCTCGGCCCGCGCCCGCGCGGTGCTCGCCGCTCGCCAAGAGGGCGTCATTGCAGGCAGCGAAATCGCCATCGCCGCCTTCCGAATGATGGATGCAACCGTACGGTTCGACACGCATCTCCCCGATGGCTCGCACGTCACAAAAGGCGATGTCGTGTTAGCCGTCGAAGGCCCCGCCCGCGCCATCCTCTCCGCCGAGCGCGTGGCGCTCAACTATATGGGCCGCCTCTCCGGCATCGCGACGCTCACCGCGTCCTATGTCAAAGCCGTAGCCCACACCAAAGCCCGCATCGTCTGCACCCGCAAAACAACGCCGGGCCTACGCGCTTTTGAAAAATACGCCGTGCGCTGCGGCGGAGGCTTCAACCACCGCTTCGGGCTTGATGACGCGATCCTCATCAAAGACAACCACATCGCGGTCGCAGGCGGCGTCATCCCCGCTTTGCGCGCGGTCAAAGCCAACATCGGCCATCTCGTCAAAATCGAAATCGAAGTCGACACGCTCGACCAACTCAACGACGTTTTGAAAGAAGGTGCCGATGTCGTCCTCCTCGACAACATGCCGCCCGCCATGCTGCACGAAGCCGTCACCCGCATAGCCGGAAAAATGCTAACAGAGGCCTCAGGCGGCGTGAATTTAGAAACCGTCGCAGCCATTGCCGAAAGCGGCGTGGATATGATCTCCGTCGGCGCGCTCACACACTCGGCCAAGGTGTTGGATTTGGGGTTGGATATTGGAGTGAGAAGCGTTTCGCAAAGCGAATAAAACGATCCTGTGAATCGTTTTAAGCGACGAACGCCCTGAGCCCTAGCGAAGGGCTGGGCAACCACAGCCGTCATTGCGAATGGTGAGGCGTGTTTTGCGAAGCAAATGAAAACGTCCAGTGAACGTTTTCAAATAACGAACGAAGCAACCCCGTTGATGGTTTAAGGTAAGGTTTAATCGCACGATAGCACCTCAAGGAATGCCACTAGCTAGGTTGCTTCGCTTGTCGCCGCAAGGAAGGGATATATCTCAAAGACATTTGCACTCATCTCAGCTCACGTTGTCATAAAAACGATAGCATATTAAAAATTCATGATTGAATCATGGCTATTAGATTTATCGGTTCGGCCAATACACGCTGCCCCTGAGGACTCGAACCCGTACTAAAAATAGATTCCCAAAAACTATAATTAGCTTTACCACCAAATACCGTAATTGACATTTCATGATCTTTCCAAAGTGGCAGCTTTCTAAGATTAATGATAAAATTTTTGATGTTAGACCATAGTGCTTCAGGAAACAGTGTTTGAAACAATTTATCATCGGCAATTGGTTGCCCCTGCATGATGAAATATTGCTGAGCAACGCTACGCACATATTTTAACCAACAATATAAAATTTCTTCTTTTGCCATTCGATATGCGCACAAATGATCGTCAGGAATATCTTCGCCATTTTGCACGGCGCTCTCAATTCGATCCGTGCCACGTTCGGTATCAAATGAACCAACATAAATTAAATCGGCAATCATATTCATTAAGCGAATAATCTGTTGCTTTTCAATTTCCCGCTTGTTTTCACCCGTATCTGCACGGAAATCCCACGCTGTCTCGAGCATTTCTTGATTTATAAAAAAAGAATAAAATGTCTTTTCAATACTTGAATATGAAAATGGCTTTTCTTTTCCTTTCCCTGAAAATTCAATAAAATCTCGCAGGCGATTTTCCTCGTGATGTGTTATCGAATTTCGGATATTATCTAAAACATAGCGCTGAACAGCGCGCGCTTCGCCTCTAAAATGCCTTACGAGATCGCGTTCTGAAAAGGACCAATCGTCCGTAAGCCTTGCATTATCAGCTCGAAATCGATCAATGCGTTTCAATAAAATTGTTCCGCCTAAGCGCCGTTGAACAGATTTATCAAACGCAATTTGACGTAAAGTCGTACCTGCGTTCGTGTTGGCATTCAAAAGTCTATCTCGATCAGGATTGACAAAAATCCGAATCGGCAATGCTTTTACACCGAGTAACACTTGCGCGGCAATTTTGTGCTGACCGTCGAAAATTCTAATCTTTGCTCGTGAGGAGTTTTCACCCGTTGGGAGATCAAGCCAACCTAATCCAACATGCAACTGAGGGTTACCACGGAAGAACTCAAGGATAAGACCCCGCAACTGCCTTCCAATTGGACGTGGATTTATCTGATCATCATGATGCAAATAGGCGATCGGAATTTCAGCATGAAACGATCGAAATCCACTGAGTCGATCAATTAATAGGGGACTAGTGACTGTTTCGTTTTGATTTATATCGGTAAGTGAAATTTCAATGGAACCGTTATTATTAACGATAGGCAGGTCATATAATGCGCCACCATATTGGGATAAGACATGTCCTAAATTTGTGTCCTTTGGTGCAACGTGTTCGCAAATCGAATCATATAGCTTGAGAACTCGTGCAACGCGCAGATCGCTATCTTGTTTTGAGCGATTACAATTTGAATGGGTCAAAGCAAAGTTTGATTGATCGTCTCTTCCGCCAGAATTTAACGGCTCAATATGATCGATATCTATAGCATCCGCATGAAGCTCGGGATGAACTGCCTTTTGGCAAATAAAACAGGCCCCCTGCTGAATTTGAAATAGCTTTTTTCGTAACTCAATTTTTTGCTCAGCATTTAAGCTGCTTAAGTAAACTGACCCCAAGTTACTACCCCAAATTTGATATAATCATAATACTTAAATAAAATAGTATATTTAATTAACGCAAGGTCAATTAAATATACTGTGTGAGGCAACTTGATTTAATTGGCCTGTCATAATCAGGGTCAAGCTATCCGTCGTTCAACGGAGTTGCGGCCATACCGATTTTATTTTTGATACAGCTTATTAGTGCATATCAGATATCTGCAATTTTTGATTTAATGATTTGCTTCTAAACCAAAGATGTTGAGTAATTCGGTCGCCCTTTAACTTTTCAATAATCCCAACCGTCCCCACAACTATCCCAACCGCCGCCCCAATCACTCGAACCAACGGGTTAATCACCTCAAATCGAGCCAAACCGCCCTACCCCGCCGCCTTCGCCAGCAAACATCCGGGACACACGCCGCCCGGCAGGCCCGGCTTCAGCTGGTAAAAAATATGCCGCCCGATGACGTCGCGTTTTTCCAGCGCCTTGGCCCAATAGGGGCGGACATAATCGGCGTGGTAATGGGTGGAATCGCCCACTTCCGCGTTATAAATTGCCCCTTCCAGCACTTTTCGGGCGAGTTTTTCGGCTAAAGCCCATGAATCAGGGTCGTTTACCACCAGCGATTTACCCTCGCAGGTAAAGGTGAACTCGCAGCCTAAATAACGCTCTTGGTTTTGGAAGACGATTTCGCAGATGGTTTTGGGATAATAGATACTTTTCAAGCGGTTAAGCACCACTTGAGCCACCGCCGCCTGCCCCATTTCGGGCTCGCTGCGGGCCTCGAAATAGACCGCTTGGGTGAGGCAATGCTGCTCCTTGGCGAAGTCCGCGGGCTTGATGAGGCTCACAAAAGAGGACTTCGGATCCTCCGGTCGAATAGGCGGTAAGGGCTTGGCAACAATGGATATTCCGCCCGAAAAGCGATCCTTTTCCATGCCGCCGGACAGCCGATCCGGTGCAAGGAGCGCGACCGTCGTTGTCACCGCTCCGGCCATACGAGGCGTCGTTGCAGCGGGGTCGGCTTTAGGCGTCAAACCAGAGCCGATCGTGACCTTTCCCTCGCCTTCCACCGCACGGGATTCAGCAAGCTTTATCAGCGTGTTAGAGGAAAGATTGGCATCAGCCTGCAAAGCAGGCGTCTGCCCGTCAAAGCTTGGCACGAGAGCGGGCAAAGGGTCGCTCTTTTTGAGCGTGTTCACATGGTCTTCCTTGGTCGCGCCCAGCTTTTCCTGATAGCGCGGAGCAGACGTAAACCCGGGTGAAAATTCGGGTCCAAGGCCAATATGGGCGGGGATGATGATCAGCGGCGCGGCATCATCATCGGGTACCGATGCCGCTAAATTCGATATATTTTTCAGCGTATTAGGCGCTTGTCTTGGGTGGTAGGTGGCAATTGAAAATCCCCGCGTGGCATCCACACTGGCGCTTGCCGTAAAGGAGACGAGGAGCCCCGCGCCCATCAGACAGCGGTTTAAGATAGAAAGCACCCGAAAAAGACCGGAACGCCGCATGAAACCCGCCCGAACCCTTTAAAAACGGCGGCGAATCACAAAAAGACGCCCACCAAGCCTTGCCGCGTTTATCTCGCGTTAAGGTTGATGGGAGGTTAAAAACTATGGTTTACAAAGGGTTAAGCTTGGCTCGAAACCTTAGAGCCAAGCGCCGCTTGGGCCGCCGCCAACCGTGCGATCGGCACGCGATAAGGCGAGCAGGAGACGTAATCGAGCCCCGCGCCCTCACAAAACGCAATCGAGGCCGGATCCCCGCCATGCTCGCCGCAAATCCCGAGCTTTATCAACGGCCTAGTTGCGCGCCCTCGCTCGGCAGCGAGCTTCACAAGCTCGCCCACACCCTCTTGATCAAGCGTCACAAACGGATCAGCCGGCAAAAGCCCGCCCGCCGTGTAAGCACCTAAGAAAGACGCCGCGTCGTCGCGGCTAATGCCAAGGGTCGTTTGCGTCAAATCATTGGTACCAAAGGAGAAAAACTCGGCGGATTGGGCAATCTCTGAAGCCCTTAAGGCCGCACGCGGCAGCTCGATCATGGTGCCAACTTGATAGGTAAAGCGCGCACCCGTCTCGTCTTGCACGGCCTTCGCCATGGCATCAATCCGCGCTTTAACGAAATCAAGCTCGGGCTTGGTCATGACAAGCGGCACCATCACTTCCGGGATAACGGCCTGCCCCGTCTTTTTAGCCGCTTCAACCGCCGCTTCAAAAATGGCGCGTGCCTGCATTTCTGCGATTTCCGGATAGGCAATCGCCAAGCGGCACCCTCTAAAGCCCAGCATCGGGTTAAATTCATGCAATTCCAGCGCCCGCGCCCTCAGCTTTTCGGGGCTTGCACCCATAGCCTGAGCCACTTCGGCGATTTCCTCGTCCGAATGCGGCAAAAACTCGTGCAATGGCGGGTCGAGCAGGCGGATCGTCACCGGCAGACCCTGCATAATCGTGAAAAGCTCAACAAAATCAGCCCGCTGCATCGGCAACAGCTTGGCCAAGGCCGCGCGTCGTCCGGCTGTATCATCGGCCAAAATCATCTCGCGAACCGCCACAATGCGCTCGCCCTCAAAGAACATATGCTCGGTGCGGCAAAGCCCGATGCCTTCCGCGCCAAATGTGCGCGCAGTGCGGGCATCCAAAGGCGTTTCCGCATTGGCGCGCACTTTCATTCGGCGCACTTTGTCAGCCCAGCCCATCAGCGTGCCGAATTCACCCGATAATTCCGGCTCAATCATTTTTACTTGACCGAGCAGCACCTGCCCCGTCGATCCATCAATCGTGATGAAATCGCCTTTTTTAAGCGTAACGCCCGAAGCAGTGATGGTTCCGGCCGCCATATCGACTTTCAGCATACCGGCGCCTGATACGCAGGGCTTGCCCATCCCACGCGCCACAACGGCGGCGTGTGAGGTCATGCCGCCGCGGGCCGTCAAAATACCTTCCGCCGCATGCATGCCGTGAATATCTTCAGGCGAGGTTTCAACGCGCACCAAAATAACTTTCCGACCTGCTGCTTTGGCGGCTTCAGCCTCATCCGAATCTAAGACAATTTCACCCATCGCCGCACCCGGCGACGCGGGTAGACCTGAAGCCATCACACGGCGTTCTGCCTTTGGATCAATGGTTGGATGTAAGAGTTGATCGAGTGAAGCCGGGTCAATACGACCGACCGCTTCGTGCTCGGTAATAAGGCCTTCAGAGGCCAGATCAACAGCGATTTTTAGCGCAGCCTTTGCCGTACGTTTGCCATTGCGGGTTTGTAGCATCCAGAGCTTGCCGCGCTCAATCGTAAATTCAACATCTTGAATATCGCGATAATGCTTTTCAAGCAGCGAGCAGATGCGCAAAAACTCTTTAAACGCCTCTGGCATAGCCATTTCTAATGAGGGACGATCCGAACCCGCCGCAATGCGCGCGACTTCCGTAATGTCTTGCGGCGTACGAATGCCGGCAACAACATCTTCACCCTGGGCATTAATCAAAAACTCGCCATAGAGTTCTTTAGCACCCGTCGATGGATTACGCGTGAACGCAACACCCGTAGCCGATGTATCGCCAAGATTTCCAAACACCATCGCTTGAACATTGACCGCCGTACCCCAGCTTGCCGGGATACCGTGCAACTCACGATATTTATTCGCCCGCGCATTCATCCACGAGCCGAACACGGCGCCAATCGCGCCCCATAATTGTTCATTCGGGTCTTGCGGAAAAGGCTTGCCGAGTTCTTGCTCAACCACTGCTTTATAATCGGCAACAATCGTCTTCCATTCGCCGGTTGTTACTTCGGTATCAAGCGTGTAGCCACGCCGTTCTTTCACGGTCTCCAAAATATCTTCGAAATGATAATGCTCAACGCCAAGCACAACGTCGGAATACATTTGAATAAAACGACGATAGGAGTCCCACGCGAAACGGGCATCGCCTGCGCCCTTCGCCAAGGCTTCGACCGTGATGTCATTCAACCCAAGATTGAGCACCGTATCCATCATGCCCGGCATCGAGGCGCGTGCACCGGAGCGAACCGACACGAGCAGAGGATTGGTACCGTCGCCAAATCGCTTGCCGGTTAATTCACCAATATGCGCGAGGGCGCTAGCGACTTGGGTCTCTAACTCGGCCGGGTAGGTTTTGCCGTGGTCGTAATAATAGGTGCAAAGCTCAGTGGTGATGGTAAATCCGGGTGGAACGGGCAATCCCAAATTGCTCATCTCGGCTAGATTTGCGCCTTTTCCGCCAAGAAGGTTGCGCATCCCGGATTCGCCTTCGGCTTTCCCGTCCCCGAATGTGTACACCCACTTCGCCATGACCAGCCCCATTTCGCAGTTGCGAGATCAGCTTGCTTCGCTGATCCTGCCGCAAAAAGCAATTACGACTAAAGCTATAGGTTGCTTTGACCACAGCTTGCTTGCGACAGGTCGTACTCGTTCAAAATTCGACATTTGCCGTTCCTATTTTTGCACCAAGGCCTCGCCAAAATAAGGCAACACGGCTATACGGGGCGGCCCAAGGAGAACATCATGTCAACAGCCGAAAATAAGGTTCAACGGACCTACGCGCCCGAATTCATCCTCATTTGCGGCTGTTTTATCGGCTTTCTCACCTTCGGGCCTCGGGCATCGTCTGGTCTCTTTCAACTGCCAATATCGCATGAATATGGTTGGGGCCGGGAAATCTTTTCGTTCTCCATCGCCATTCAAAATCTCCTTTGGGGTGTAGGCCAACCCTTTGCTGGAGCCCTTGCTGACCGGTTCGGAACGATACGCATGTTGTGTCTCGGTGCGTTACTCTACGCATTAGGGCTCGTCGTTATGGCCTATTCATCAAGTCCAAGCGTATTGACGCTTGGTGCAGGTGTGCTTATCGGCGTGGGCCTTTCCGGCTGCTCGTTTAATTTGGTCATTGGCGCGTTCGGAAAACTCCTACCAGAAAAATGGCGCGGTCTGGCCTTTGGTGCTGGTACAGCTGCAGGTTCGTTTGGCCAATTCGTATTCCCCCCTATTGGTAGCATTTTGATCGATTCCATCGGCTGGCATGAGACGCTTCTTGTGTTTTCAGTTACCCTTTTATTCGTGTTGCCCTTGTCCCTGCCACTCGCCACGCGCGCATTGGCAAAATCAGATACGGGCACTGCGCCAAAGCAATCGGTTACGGCGGCGCTGAGCGAAGCGTTCCATCACCCAAGCTACGTCATGCTGGTCTTGGGCTTTTTCACCTGCGGCTTCCAGCTTGCGTTCATCACCGCCCATTTGCCAGCCTATCTCAATGATATCGGCATGCCCGCATGGGTCGGCGGATGGACGTTAGCCATTATTGGCTTGGCCAACGCCGTTGGCTCCTTAACCGCTGGGTGGCTTTCGGGCCGCATGCCGAAGCGCTGGATTTTGTCGGTCATTTATCTCGGTCGATCCGTTGCGGTATTGTGCTTTATTCTGGCACCTGCAACACCGGCTAATGCACTGATCTTTGGCCTTGCAATGGGCTTTTTATGGCTCTCAACGGTACCGCCAACGTCAAGCTTGGTAGCTGTTATGTTTGGCACGCGTTATCTTGCGATGCTCTATGGCTTTGCGTTTTTCTCGCATCAGCTTGGCGGCTTTTTAGGCGTCTGGTTAGGTGGTGTGCTCTATGAGAAAACCGGCTCCTATATGATTGTCTGGTGGCTCTCGATTGCGCTGGGTATCGCATCGGCACTCATCAACCTGCCCATCCGAGAAATCGCGGTCAAACGTCCAGAGCCACAATCGGCATAATGCTATTTTGAAATCTCACTGTAATTGGAGTCGAAGCCCATGAGCACGTTCAAAGCCTTGATGATTACCAAAGACGAAGCCGGCGTTCAGCATCTCGACTGGAAGCAATTAACCGTCGATGAGTTGATGGAAGGCGATGTCGTTGTTCGCGTCACGCATTCGACCATCAATTACAAAGATGGCCTTTTTCTATCGGCTAAATCCGCCATTCCACGCAAATCACCCATGATTGGCGGCATTGACTTCGCAGGCATTGTTGAAAGCTCTTCGCATGCCGATTTCAAAGCCGGTGATGCCGTACTTCTCAATGGCTATGGTCTGTCTGAAACGCATTATGGCGGCTATGCCGAAAAGGCCCGCATTAAAGGCGATTGGCTCATCAAATTGCCACACGGTATCGACGCGCATCACGCCATGGCGATTGGCACAGCTGGTTATACCGCGATGCTCTCTGTCCTTGCGTTAGAAAAGCACGGTGTAAGGCCTTCCGATGGTCCCGTTCTGGTCACAGGTGCTGCCGGTGGTGTTGGCTCCGTTGCCATCGCCCTTCTCTCGAAATTGGGCTGGCATGTTATCGCCTCAACAGGGCGTCCCGAGGAAGCCGATTATCTGAAATCGCTCGGCGCATCCGAGATTATCGATCGCAAAGAATTATCCGAACCGGGCCGCCCGCTCGGCAAAGAGCGTTGGGCCGCAGCAATTGACTCCGTCGGCTCCCACACGCTCGCCAATGTGCTCGCCATGACCAAAGCCCATGGCGCCGTTGCGTGCTGCGGTTTGGCACAAGGCATGGATTTACCGGCGAGCGTCGCACCCTTTATTCTGCGCGGTATTGCACTTCTAGGCATCGACAGTGTGATGTGCCCCATGGCGCATCGATTGGAAGCATGGAAGCGCCTTGCGACCGACCTCGACATGAAAAAGCTCGACGCGATGACGCGCACGATAGCCTTTGCCGATGTGATCACAGAGGCCGCAAAAATCGTTAAAGGCGGCATTCGCGGCCGCGTCGTCGTGAATATTGCTTAAGCCGAGACGATCGAAGGTTTACCCATATAGGTGCCTTCGATCAAAGCCTTACGTTTACTCAATTCATTGGCCGCTAAATCCAAGAAAGCGCGCACACGCGGTGAGGCTTTCAAATCAGGATGCGTGAGCAGCCAAAGTCCGGTTGCGAAATCGGGATTAGGTTCCGTCAAGCGAACGAGATTAGGCCGCTGATCGGCGATCAAACAGGGCAATGGGCCAATCCCAATGCCCTCCTCAACCGCCTCGGTAAGCCCGAGCACGGTATTGATCTTGATTGCAATCTGCGCTTCAGGCACCCGCTCATGCACATAGCGAACGGCGCGGATATGCCCCAACTGGTCACCCAGCGACACCCATAGACGATCGGCAAGGCCATCAAGGTCGGGATAGCGTCCTTCGACAGCATCAGGAAATTCGCTCTTGAGGCCATAAATGGCCCAATTCAAGGCGCAAATCCGTCGTCCAATCAGCGTTTCAGGCGGCGCATCGGTCGCGCGAATGGCAATATCGGCATCGCGTTTCGAGAGATTCAGCGGCTGGTTGGTCAAAACAATATCGAGATTGATCGTCGGATAAGCGCGTCGAAAAGCTGCAAAAACCGGCATCAATAGATAAACAAGCAGCGTGTCATTGGTTGTGACGCGCAACTCACCCGTCGGAATCAGGCTTTGCCCCACGAGCTTGCGCGTAAAGGCCTCGACATCATCATCCATGCGGCTCGCGAGCTGCGCCATTTCATCGCCCGCGGGCGTTAAGGCATAACCGGATCGGTGACGCTCGAACAGAGTCGTACCAATGCGCTTTTCAAGATCGGATAGACGCCGAAATACGGTTGAATGGTTGATATTCAGAATATCAGCCGCGCCATTCAGCGATTTCGTATCGGCGATCGCCTTGACGAGCCTAAAATCATCCCAAGGAATATGGTTCATTTGCACGCTCGCAATAAATTCAGGCCAATACGCGATAAATATAGTGCAAATTTGAAAACGTAAAGATCAAGGTCGAGGTGCGGCTGCACGACGCAGCCTGTCATTGATCGCCTCGCCAAGCCCAATGGAGGGGACAGGCGCAACGGCGATCGAAGCAGGCCCCGACGCATCCAGCTGACGCAAAGCGCCAAACAGCGCCGCTGCCGCTTCAACCAAATCTCCCGAGGGGCTTAAATTGATCACAGCGGATGCCCCATCAAGGCCCGGCATCGGCTCTGAACCAAACAGAAGCGCCGCCTCGCCCTTCCGAATATCCCGCGCATTGAGGCGAACAGAAGCCCGCGGTGCGTAATGCGAGAGCAACATGCCAGGAGCGAGCGGCGCCGTTTCATCGCCTTCGGATGATATCGGATCACCAAGCTTCTTTCCGAGCACCGCTTCAATTCGCTCACGCGCCAATCCGCCGGGGCGCAACATCACAGGCCCATCGGCCAAGCACGCGACAATGGTCGATTCCACGCCTACTTTTGCCGAGCCACCCATTACAACTGCGTCGATCAACCCATCGAGATCCTCGAGCACATGCTCCGGTCTGGTCGGGCTCACGCGGCCCGAGCGATTGGCAGAAGGCGCCGCAATCGGCCGCGCTGCCGCCTGAAGTAACGCCATCGCATCAGGAGCGGACGGAATACGAAGCGCAATACTCTCGAGCCCCGCCAAAGCCAGTTCACTAACGGGACATGCCGCGCGGCGTGGAACAACAATCGTCAAAGGTCCGGGCCAAAACGCTTTGGCCAGCGCCAATGCTTCGTCGTTAAACTCGGCCAAGGCCAAGGCCTCATCTAAAGAGGGCACATGGATAATCAGCGGATTAAAACTCGGCCGCCCCTTGGCTTGATAAATACCCGCAACCGCCGATCCATTGGTCGCGTCCGCTCCAAGCCCGTAAACCGTCTCAGTGGGAAACGCGACAAGACCACCAGCGCGCAAAATTCGGCCCGCCTCCGCAAAGCCCGAGGCATCAGCGCTAAGGCGGCGCGTGCTCTTCAATTCACTCATAAGCGGGGCTCTCTTTCATCGAACGGCTATAATCCTTTGGATGATACGAAGCCAAGGTGCAAATCAAGCCTTTATGGCCTATCTTGGGTAGAAACCAATCGCTCTGCTTCGAGGTCTAACCATGACGTACCGCGCCCCTGTCGCTGAAATTGCCTTTATGGCCAAGACATTCGGCCTCAATTCCCTTCTCAACGATGGATTGGCGCCCGAACTTGCCGATGATTTGGCGGACGCAGTTTTAGAAGAGGCCGGCAAATTCGCGACCGACCGGATCGCACCGCTCAATCAAATTGGCGACCAAACCGGCAATCGCTTCGACGATGGCGTTGTCACAACCGCGCCCGGCTGGAAAGAAACCTATAGCGATTGGGCCGCAGGCGGCTGGAACGGGCTGACAGCACCTCTTGAGCATGGCGGGCAAGCGCTCCCGCATCTTCTCCAAACCGCATGCAGCGAAATGTGGACCTCCGCTTCGATGGCTTTCATGCTCGGGCCAATGCTGACCACCGGAGCGGTAGACGCGCTTGTCGCGCATGGCTCGGACGAGCTCAAAAAGATCTATCTCGACAAGCTCGTCTCCGGTGAATGGATGGGCACCATGAACCTCACCGAGCCACACGCAGGCTCGGATGTCGGCGCCTTAAAAAGCCGCGCCGAGCGCGCACCCGATGGCAGCTATCGCATCAGCGGACAGAAAATTTATATCACCTATGGCGAGCATGATCTAACGCCCAACATCATCCACCTCGTTCTCGCCCGCCTGCCCGATGCACCAGTCGGTACGCGCGGCATCTCGCTGTTTCTCGTGCCTAAATTTCTCGTCAATCCCGACGGATCCTTAGGCGCCCGTAACGATGTGCGCTGCGCAGGGTTAGAACATAAACTTGGTATCCATGCGTCACCGACATGCACCATGATTTATGGCGATAAAGGCGGTGCGGTTGGCTATCTCATCGGCGAAGAAAACCGTGGCCTCAATTGCATGTTCACGATGATGAACAGCGCCCGTCTCGGCGTTGGTTTGCAAGGCGTCGCTATTGCCGAACGTGCCTATCAATTGGCCCTCGCTTACGCCTCTGAACGCAAACAAGGCCGTGCGCTTGGCAGCACAACAGAAGGTATGAGCCCGATCGTCGCGCATCCCGATGTTAAACGGATGCTGATGCTCATGCGCAGCCGCACCGATGCCGCGCGCGCCATCTGCTACATGACCGCAGCCGCAATGGATCGCTCACACCGCGAAACGGACCCTGAAAAACGCAAAGCCGCTGAGGAGCGCGCCGCCCTTCTCACGCCTATCGCAAAAGCTTGGTCCACCGATATCGGAATTGAAGTCGCCTCTCTGGGCATTCAAGTGCATGGCGGCATGGGCTTTATCGAAGGTTCAGGCGCTGCCCAACATCTCCGCGACGCCCGCATCGCGGCCATTTACGAAGGCACCAATGGCATTCAAGCGATTGATCTCGTTACACGTAAATTGCCGCTTTCCAATGGCGATGCCGTGCGTTCGCTCTTTGGCGACATGCACGCAACGCTGAACGATCTAAGAGCCAGCAATCTGCCAGGCTTTGGCAACAGCGCCGATCGGCTTGAGCAGGCGATGAAGGCCTTGGAATCCGCAACGCTCTGGATGGCAAAATCACTTAAAGAAAAACCTGAAGAGGCGCTGGCATCCGCCACACCCTATCAAACGCTTTTCGGCACAACGCTTGGCGGCATTAATCTTGCGCGCGCAGCCCTCACCGACCCGTCCGAGAAGCACATTGCAACCGCCCGTTTCTTTGCCGAACAAATCGCACCCGAAGCGCAATCGCTTTCACGCACGGTAACGGAGGGCGCCGCTGCTTTATCCGTCGTCGATTCCGTTTTGTTCGCGGATCATTGACGGGCCATGTGCGGTCGCTTTGCTCTGAGCGCAACGCCAGAAGAAGTGCTGGCGCTTTTTGCTTATGACGAGCGGCCTAATTTTCCGCCACGAAGCAATATATCACCCACCGATCCGATCGCGGTGGTGACGCAAGAAGGTACCCATCGCCACTTCCGTTTAATGCGCTGGGGCCTTCTGCCCGGCTGGCTGAAAGAGCCCGAAGGATTTCCGGTACTCTTCAATGCTCGCGGCGAAACCATCGCTTCCAAGCCAACCTTTAAATCAGCCGCACGCCATCGCCGTTGCCTCATTCCCGCCGATGGGTTTTACGAATGGGCGACAATGGGTAAGAAAAAAATTCCCCATCGCGTTCGCAAACCCGACAACACGCTCTTTGCGATGGCGGGACTGTGGGAGCCCTATGCCCATGCCAATGGTTCCGAAATCGACACCGCAACAATTGTAACAACCGACGCGAATGGCACCGTGTCAGCGCTGCACAATCGAATGCCGGTAATCATTCGCGAAGATCAATTTTTGCTATGGCTCGAATCAGAATCTCATCCGCTCGACGAAGCGCTTAAACTCATCAAACCAGCACCCGATGATTTTTTCATGATCGAACCCTTCGATCCAAGAACCGGACCCATCAGCGCCGAGCCACCACCACCAAAGCCCAATAAGCCTGAGCAGCAAAGACTGTTTTAGAGCACTTTTCCGGGGTTCAAACGCCCATCGGGGTCAAGCGCCCGTTTGAGCGTCCGCATCAGATCAAGCGCTACCGGATCTTTTGTGTGTGCTAATCGTTCGCGCTTCACTTGGCCGATGCCATGCTCGGCTGAAATCGAGCCTTGAACAGCGGTAATATGCCGATAAACAATCTCATGTATCTCATTGGCACGTTTTAAAAATTCCGCGCCATCCGCACCTTCAGGCGCCTGCAAATTAAAGTGCAAATTCCCGTCACCCATATGGCCAAAAACAAACGGACGAATATCCGGAATAAGAGCCGTGATATCGTTGACAACCATCTCAATAAAAGACGGGATTGTATCAACCGAAACGGAAATATCATGCTTGATCGATGCGCCCTCACGCGTCTGCGCTTCGGGCATATATTCACGCAAGCGCCAGAATTCATCGCGCTGCGCAAGCGTTACCGCGAAGACGCTATCTTCGAGATAGGCTTTTTCAACGGAATCAAAAAGGATACGTTGCGCGAGCGTGTCAGCACCGTCAGCAGTAAGCGAAGAAAATTCAACCATCACATACCATTGATGCTTGAAAAATAAGGGGTCTCGCGTATCCGGAAAATGCTTCAGCACAAGCTCAATACCCAATCGCGGGATAAGTTCAAAGGTTGTGAGCTCTGGACCTGCTTCTGCCTTAGCGAGCTTAAAAAAAGCCATCGCATCTTCGGTCGAAGCCAAACCGCAAAACGCGGTAGCACGCGATTTGGGCTCTGGAAATAATTTCACGACCGCAGCGGTGACAATCCCGAGCGTCCCTTCGGACCCGACAAAAAGGTTTTTAAGGTCATAGCCGGTATTGTCTTTTTTAAGCTTACCCAGCCCGTTCCAAATCCGGCCGTCGGCAAGCACAACTTCAAGGCCAACAACCAAATCGCGCATCGTGCCATAAGCAAGAACCGCAGTGCCGCCCGCATTCGTGCTGATCGCGCCGCCAATCGTTGCGGTTCCTTCAGAAGCCAGCGATAAAGGAAATAACCGACCTACGTTGAGCGCTGCTTCTTGCGCACTCGCCAAGCTAACACCAGCCTCGACCACCATCACGTCAGAGACCGTGTCGATATCCCGGACCTTATTTAATCGTCCGAGCGACACGACAATTTCATTGCCATTGCCAATCGGCACGCTGCCACCCACAAGGCCGGTATTGCCGCCTTGTGGAACAATGTTCAAACCATGCTGTGCAGCAATCCGCACCACTGTCGCCACTTCGTCTGTTGACGCCGGACGCACGACGCAGATCGCCTTACCCGTAAAGCGCTTTCGCCAATCGGTGAGATAGTGCGCCATCTCGTCGGGCTTATCGATGACGTAAGCCTCACCCAGCGAGGCTTTGAGCTCTGCCACAATCATTGAAGAAACTTTCGATGCATCCGTCATATCCATTAGCCCAGCAATTTTCTTGGACGCTTTACGCTAGACGCAGGACGCTCGAACACACCCACCAATTCAACATGCGATGAATGCCGAAACTGATCAACCGGCGTCACCGATACCAGCCGATATCCCCCTCTGACAAGCAATTCTGCATCACGAACAAAGGT
>CANGPL010000063.1 GCA_947455725.1 Hyphomicrobiales bacterium
ATATTCGACTTAAATACGTGGTTGCCAAGGTTATCTTATGTTTTCCCATCCGGTTCTGATCGCCGATATTGGCGGTACCAATTCACGCTTCGCTTTGGCCTCGACGCCGGGCAAAGATCCTGTGATCGTCAATCGCCTGCAAACGAAGGATTTTTCCGATCCTGAAGCGGCGATTCGCACCGTTTTGGCGGATTTAAAGGAAAAGCCGCGTTCGGCCATTATTTGTGTGGCGGGACCGGTGGTGGATCGGCGTGCGCATTTGACCAATGCGGCCTGGACCATTGATGGCCCGAAACTGGCGAAAAGCTTCGGCTTTGAAAGCGGGCTTTTGCTGAATGATTTTGAGGCGCAGGCATTGTCGCTTCCCGCCTTGCGGAACGAGTGGCTGAAGCAGATTGGTGAAGCGGCACCAGCGTTGAGCGCCGGGCCGCAGGTGATTCTCGGACCCGGCACGGGTTTGGGCATTGGCGCGCTGTTGACGATTGATGGCCGCTATATTCCCGTGGCGAGCGAAAGCTGCCACATCGATTTTGGCCCCGTGGGCAAGGATGAAGAGGCGTTTTGGCCGCATCTTGAGCGGGTTTTGGGGCGGGTGACGACCGAATCGGTGATGTCCGGCCCGGGTCTTGTCCGCGTCCACCGCGCGCGTTTATTGGCGAAGGGCCAATCCATGCCGCCCGAAACCGGGGTTGAGATCGTCAACGAGGCGCTGGTGAACCCGAAATCGGAAGAACGCGCCACGGTGAATGCCTATGTCCGGATTATCGCGCGGTTTGCGGGTGATATCGCGATCACGTTTATGGCCTCGGGTGGCGTGACGCTGGCGGGCGGAATTTTGCCGCGCATTGCCTCGATGATCGATAAAGGCGCGTTTCGGCAGGCTTTTGAAGCCAAAGAGCCGGTCGATGGCCTGACCCGCCGCATCGCCACGCGCTTGCTGATGGAGCCCGATGCGGTGCTTTACGGCATGGCGGCGATTGCCGCGGAGCCTGAGCGCTACGCGATTGAGTATAAAGCCCGCGACTGGAAGTGAAGGCGGCTTTTTTTAAGCCGCTGTCGCTGTAGGCGTTTGCGTGAGCAGGGCGAAAAGCGCCGAAGCATCATGCGATTTGCGTAATTTTTGGGCAATTGCCGGATCCCGCAGCGCGCGAGCGACGCGGGACAGGGCTTTTAGATGATCGGCGCCTGCGCCCTCGGGTGCCAAGAGCAAGAAGACGAGATCCACAGTTTCGCCATCCAACGCGTCAAAATCGATCGGCTTTTCGAGCCGTGCGAACACACCGATGAGCCGGTCGAGTTTGGGTAATTTGCCGTGTGGAATGGCGATGCCATGGCCGATTCCGGTCGAACCAAGCCGTTCACGCTGCAAAAGAGCCTCGTAAACGTCACTTTCCAATAGGCCAGCCTGCGCCGCGGCAAAGGCTGCGAGCTCTTGAAGAAGCTGTTTTTTGGAGCTGGCCTTCACGGATGGAAGAATGGCTTCGGGCGTCAAGATATCGGTCAATGGCATTTAAGTCTTCTCTGAGTAAAGTCCCGCTTCGTGGTGCAAAGCATGAACCGGGCCACTCTCATCGTTTGGTAACGGGTTTTTACGCTTACCGCCGAAACGGTTGTGCTGACTTAGTTCTCTAGCGAGGGTGGGTCAACCCATCCAATATTTCCATCCGTCCGCCGATAGACGAGATTAACCCGTCCGGAGGTGGCGTGGCGGAACAAGATCACCGGCGCGCCCGTCATATCGAGATCGAGCACCGCGTCGCTTACCGACATCGCTTTGATGTTCTTTTTCGTTTCCGCGATTACCACGGGGCTGAACTCGGTCGCCTCGTCCTCGGCCCATTCGTCGCTCGGGCTTTCGATGACGTAAGATGGGACTTCGATCTGTCGGGCGTTGCCATTGGGAGGCGCGTGATCCTTCAACCTTTGCTTATAGCGGCGCAACCGGCTTTCGACCTTTTCTGCGGCACGCTCGGCGCTGAAATAGGGCTCTTGCGCGGAGCCTACGGCATGTAGCGTTACGCCTGATGAAAGGTGCAAGACGCAATCCGTCTCGAACCCTGATCCTTCCGGCCGCAGCGTGACGTGGCCGGTGACTAAGCCCGCATAAAATTTGGCGACTGATTCCTCGATACGATGGGTGATTTGAAGGCGAAGTGCTTCGCCGATGTCGACGTTTTTACCGGATACGCGTAGTGGCATGTGACCCCTCGCTTGCCGTCCATGATGACGCCTGATGACGCTGGCGCCTTTCTAAGAGTTAGGGAGCGTCGGGGTGCATGTCAATGGTTGCGAACTGCGAACCTAAAAAAGATAAAATTCTACTGATTTATGAGGTACTTAACCAGCCTTGGCCTGTACCATGCCTTGCTTCTCGCGGCGCCGTTCGACGGAGGAGGGAATCTTCAAACTATCGCGGTATTTTGCGACCGTTCGACGGGCAATATCGATGCCGGAGGATTTGAGTTTGGTGACGATTGTATCGTCGGATAAAATATCGTCAGGCGCTTCCTGATCGATCATCTGCTTAATGCGGAATCGCACCGCTTCTGCCGAATGGGATTCGCCACCACCGGATGCGTTGATTGAGGCGGTGAAGAAATATTTCATTTCAAACAGACCGCGTTCAGACGCGATATATTTATTCGATGTCACGCGCGACACGGTTGATTCATGCATTGCAATGGCATCAGCAACAGTACGCAGATTTAAGGGCCTTAAAAACTCGACACCTTGCTCGAAAAATAAATCCTGATGGCGAACAATTTCACTCGCCACTTTCAGAATGGTTTTGGCGCGTTGCTCCAAGCTTTTGGTGAGCCAATTGGCCGTTTGTAAGGCTTCGCTCACAAAGCTTTTTTCATCTTCGGTTTTTAAATTACCGGAAATTTTGGCGGCATAGGTTTGGTTGACGAGCACGCGTGGCAACGTGTCGGAATTAAGCTCAACAAGCCATGTGCCATCAGGTGCTTTGCGGACATAAACATCCGGAATGACAGGCTGAATCGTACCACCGCCAAAGCGCAAACCGGGCTTTGGATCAAGCGATTTGATGTCCGACACCATTTCCAGAATGTCTTCATCATCAAGGCTTGTGAGCTTACGCAGCGAGGCAAAATCGCGCCGCGCTAATAAATCAAGATTATCAAGCAATGCGGCAATGGCGGGATCGTAGCGGTTGCGTTCGACGAGTTGAATACGCAAGCAATCCGCAAGATCAACGGCGCCAACGCCTGATGGATCAAAGCGTTGAATGATGGCAAGCACGGCATGCACGCGCTCAAGGGTGACGCCCAAACGCTCGGCTACTTCATCGAGCGGATCGCGCAGATAGCCTGCTTCATCGATGAGGTCGATGAGTGACGCGCCGATGAGGCGATCGACCGGATCCGAGGTTGCAACATGCAATTGTTCGGTGAGGTGATCATGCAGTGAAATTTCGGCGGCGACATAGGCCTCAAGACTGTTCTCGTCGCCATCGAAACTTTGTCCGCCAACACCGCTCCAGCTTGTGGCCGAAAGGCCCATCGGCTCCATTTCTTGGCGCGCGGCAGGCGTGACCGGTGGGGCGTCGTCTTGATAGACATTGTCGAGCGAGACTTCGATGCGCGGGTCGATCTCGCCGCGTTCTGGCGTAAGCGAGCTGCTTTCCCAATCGCTATCGGAGCCGAGCGCTGCATCAGGTGCAGGGGCATCTGGCGTGGTCACGGGGCCGGTATCGTCGGCAACGCGTTCGAGAAGCGGGTTTTTCTCAAGCTCCGCTTCGACGTAATCATTCAATTCAAGGCCGGATAGCTGCAACAGCTTGATCGCTTGTAGCAATTGAGGCGTCATCACCAGAGACTGGCTTTGCCGCAATTCCATCCGCTGCGAGAATTTCATCGACACAATGTGGCTCTTAATCCGTACGCATTACTGTAACCCTATCGGCACAGATTTTGCTTAACATCCGATTAATAAGCATAATATCGTGAAATATCAATCATCTCATGCGTGTGCTACGCGATGATTACATCCTAAATTCATCACCGAGATAGACGCGGCGGACATCTTCATTGGCGATGATGGCGTCGGGCGTGCCTTCCATCAGCACTTGGCCGGAATGGATAATATAGGCGCGATCGATCAGCCCAAGCGTCTCGCGGACATTATGATCGGTGATGAGGACGCCGATATTACGCGCGGTCAACTGGCGGACAAGCGCGCGAATATCGCCCACCGCGATCGGGTCAATACCCGCAAAAGGCTCGTCGAGCAGCATGAAGGAGGGGCGGCTTGCCAGCGCGCGGGCGATTTCGCAGCGGCGCCTTTCCCCGCCCGAGAGCGAAACCGACGGGCTTTTTCTGACCCGCGTGATGTCGAATTCTTCCAAGAGATGATCGAGTTCGGCCTCGCGGCGGTCACGGTGCGGCTCGACGAGTTCGAGCACCGCGCGGATATTGTCCTCGACCGAAAGCCCTCGGAAAATCGAGGCTTCTTGCGGCAAATAGCCAATGCCGAGGCGGGCGCGGCGATACATCGGGAAGGGGGTAATGTCATGGCCATCGAGCGTGATGCGGCCTTTATCGACCGGCACGAGACCGGTAATCATGTAAAAAATCGTCGTTTTACCCGCGCCATTCGGACCTAAAAGACCAACCGCTTCACCGCTGCGCACGGCTAATGACGCATCGCGCACAACGCGACGGCCGCGATAGGCCTTCTCCAAGCCGTGGGCGACAAGCCAGCCGGTCTGATCGCCGGGAGCGGAGGAAAGATGCGAGGGGTTCACTTGTGAGGGGTCTCGCTTCTTATTTGGTCGTTTTAGTGGGCGGGACGGGCGCAGCAGCGCCGGTTTTGGGTTTTTCGGATGGCACGAAGGTACTCGACACGCGGCCTGAGGCACCCGCATCGACATTGGCGACGCCGGTGCCGAGATTATAGACGAGTTTGGTGCCCTTCGTGACGTTTTGCCCTTTGCTGAGCGCGACATTACCGGTCAGCGTCATAATATCGGTGGCGTTCTCATAGACGCCGTGATCGCCCGTTGCGACCTGCTCTTTATCGAGGATGACGACATTGCCATCGGCTTCAACGCGGCGGACCGAGGTGTCGCCATCGGGTGTGCCGGAAGCGGGCTGGGTTGCGGCGGAGTCGGCGGGTTTGTCATAGAAAATCACCATTTTCTGGGCTTTCATGACCGTTTCGCCCTGCGTGACAACGACATTTCCCTTATAAACCGCGCGTTGTTCCTTATCGAAAACTTCGAGCATATCAGCTTCAATGGATATCGGGTCTTTGGAGTTTTTCGACAAGCCGCTCGGCTTTTGCGGCGTGTTATCCGCAAAAGCGTTGAGACTTAACGCGCAAAACGCAATAGCTATGGCAAGGATACTGCTCTTCATTTCACAACTCCTAGCATGCCATTGGTCGCGTCACCGGAGCGACGGAATTGAGAGACAACATGTCCTTCGAAGAGGACACGATCACCATTATCAAAGACGCTCATCGCGCCCGCGTCAATTGTTCCGCCCGCCATCTCCACCGTCGTGGCTTCGCGCGAAACGACGCGATTGGTTTTAAAATCAATCGTGCCGGAGCGCATGCGAATCGTATAGCGGGTGGTGCGAATATCGACATTCCCTTTGACGTTTAGCACGTCTTTCTGGCTGTCATAGACCCCCGTATCGGCCTTGATTTTGGCTGCTGAACGATCCGGCATGACGATATCGGAGGTTAAGCCTTCCAATTGCACAATATAGGGCGTGCTGACGTCTTGAATGGCTTTGGTCGCAAGAATGGTAAAGGGCAGGTCGCCATCTTTGAAGCCGCGCAAATTGGCGTGGTCCATCGTAATTTTGGAGCCATCGAGGTTTAGCGCGCCGATATCAATATTAACCGGAAGCGGCTTGAACGGATCGATATAGACAAAAACGAGCGTGGCGCCGAGCGCCAGAAACGACACCAACGGCAAAGCCACGCGCAAGAGGCGGACGAGTTTCGAGTGCCGCAAGGCGCGGCGATAGGCCTCGGAACGTGCCGTGTTGGATCGGGTTTGGAACACACCGGCAACGGTCATGGATGAGGAAGGCTCCGGTCGGCTCGCATCATTACCGGCCTTATATAATACAGAAGCTGTTAGCTATGCGAGAAAATATCAACCTCGGGCCAGCCTGCGAGATCCAATTGCGCGCGATGGGGCAGGAAGTCGAAACAGGCTTGGGCGATGGCCGTGCGGTTCTCGCGGGCCAAGTTCACATCGAGCTTGGCTTTAAGCTGGTGGAGATACAGCACATCGGACGCGGCATAGGCGCATTGGGCCTCGGTGAGGTCGGTTGCGCCCCAATCGGAGGATTGCTGCTGCTTGGAAAGCTCGACGCCGATCAATTCGCGGGTCAAATCCTTAAGCCCATGGCGATCCGTATAGGTGCGGGTGAGTTTCGAGGCGATTTTGGTGCAATAGACCGGCGTGGTGAGCACGCCAAAGCGGTGCATCAGTACGGCGATGTCAAACCGGCCGAAATGAAACAGTTTGAGGACGGAAGGATCCCCCAAAAGGCGCTCAAGATTAGGCGCGCGGGTTTGATCGGCGGCAATCTGGACGAGATCCGCGCTGCCATCGCCGCGCGAGAGCTGTACGAGGCAAAGACGATCCCGGTGCGGATTAAGACCCAAGGTCTCGGTATCAATGGCGACGATATGGCCGAGATTGTGGTTATCCGGCAAATCGCCGCGATGAAGCCGGATGGTCATGGGGTGATGGGGTCCTTAAAAATTTGAGCGCAAGTTGAGTTCGGAACCTGTCCGCCTTCGTTTTGCTTCGGCGCGGCAGCCTTCTTCTTCCGTCTTCGTCTGACTTACTGGCGTAAGCCAGCCGAAGCACGTCAGTGCGAAGGCTGGTGCCCAGGAGAGGACTCGAACCTCCACCTCTTGCAAGACTGGTACCTGAAACCAGCGCGTCTACCAATTCCGCCACCTGGGCATAGGGTTCTCTTAAGAGCGGGGCCTATCGCTTGTCAACGGCTACGCGTTGCCCGCTGCCCTCGCGCGGGGGGGGGGGGGTAAGCGCGGCAGCCTTTTGGTTTTTTAATTCGATGTCCCTGATAATCGACATAAATTCACGAATGACGGGCGCTAGGCTGCGGCTGCGAAGGTGAACAAAGCCAAAATTGGCCCGTAAGCCCTTAAGCTGATCATGATCCAACATCACAATATCTTGACGGTCTATATAAGGCGCGATGATCGATTGAGGGGCCAAGCTTACCGAATCGGAATGGGTCAAAATTTGTAAAATGGCCGATAAATTATAGGCATGGATTGCAGGAATAATGGCCCCAGAAAGCGGTTCATAATGGCCTAGAACACCTAAATCCTTGCCAAAAAAGGATGCTTCGCGCGGTGGCAATTGTCCGTGGCAGAGCGGATATTTTTTAACGTCGTCTAAAGTGACCGTTTCAAGATTTGACAGAGGATGGCCGGGCCGCACAAAAAAATTGATTGGCGATGAATTAAGAAGTTCGGTTTGAAATGCGGGATCGGAATTGGCTATTTCGAGTTCAATAATGCCGAGGTCAATTTCATCAGCAAGGATTTCTTTCGAGACGATATTCCAGTCTTTTTGAACAATCTTGATTTGCAGGTGAGGGTAGATTTTGCTCATCGTACCAGCGGCCGCATAAACCGAGCTCTGGCCTGCAAATAGACCTGTAGCGACCGTCAGCTTGCCGCCGCTCATGCTTTTGATCCGGTCAATATCGTTCAATATGTTTGATAGGCTCGTCGAGATTTTTGCGTGATGCGTCAGGAAGGTCGCCGCGGCCTCGGTTGGCTCTAAGCCGCGGGGTGTCCGGGTGAAAAGCTCTTTGCCGATTTGGTCTTCAAGTGTCTTTAAGGCCCGGGTGAGCGCGGGCTGAGTCATCTCCAGCATCGATGCGGCGCGGGTAATGCTTTGGCATTTCGCGACGCATTCGACCAATGCGAAGTGACGTAGGGTTATATTCATACAAATTGGAACCTAACTATATCACTAACTTATAATCGGATGCAGAAAATCAATTATATTTACGGTAGGATGGTCGCTATAAAAAAGTACGGCGTCAAGCATAAAGATTTATCATGGCATCCCTTTCGATACATAAACTTTTTACTGTTGTAGAGGGCGGACATCAAATTTTAGATAAAACGTCGGACCATGAACAACCTGATCTTGATAGGGTAGAGACGATTGAGACTATTAACATAGTATCCAATGAATTCGACCGTGCCGTATCACGCTATTATTTGCAAAAGTCAGTAGAAAGCGACCCTTCGTTGCTTCCTATGCTTCATGCGGAGGAGGCATTTTCGGAAGAATTGGCACACAAAGTGTTGTCAATTCCGGTGAGCGAGCCGCGCCATGTGTTGATCAAGCTGAATATTCTTGAGAACGAGCTGGCTACCGATATGGATTTAACGGCGCCCGTTGAAGGTAGGCACCTTCTCATGTTTGCGGCGTTGAAAGCTGATATGATCGCCCTATTAGCCCAATTGGCGAATAAGGATTGAGGGCTTAATCGAGGCCCGCGCGTCGGGCTTCGACCTGTTTGATGGCATGCACGAATTGGGTGACGGACGGCACATTCGCCTTTTCCCTCAAATAGACCAATATTAATTTCACGAAGAATTGCATACTACCGCCGATATCCAAGGCGACGAGGCTGCCTTCTTTCAATTCCTGTTCGACCGTTGAACGTGGTACAATCGCAAGACAATCCTGACTTGCAACCACCGCTTTTATAAAGTCGAGGGTTTCGATTGGTGCGCTCAGCGTAGGCCAGCTTTTGGACAGATCTAAGCTGCCAAAATCGCCATTATTCCCATTGAAGAGCCGCAGGATGACGGGATAATTAAAATGCCCAGCGAGCGGAAAGGCACGCAATTGATCAAGGGTTAGATTCTTTTGGTTAACAAGCGCATGGCTCGGGCGGCAGATAAAAACCAGTCGCCACTGGCCGAGTGGTTCAATGACGATGCGCCTGGAGGCTTCGGGGATCAAATCCGTCATCGTGATGCCGATATCGACCTCATCCTCAATCAGACGAGAATAGAGATGGAGGAGTTCATGATCGACCGTCAGCTTTAGATCGGGATTGGTTTGGCGCAAGGCTTCGATGGCTTCATCGACCCAGACCTTACAGCTGCGAATGCCAGCACTGATCCGCAAAAAGCGTTGCGGCGCTGGGTTTTTTTTCTGCCCCAGTTCAAGCGCTGTTTCGGCTAGTCCGATACGGATCGTGTCGATATGCGCTAAAAAGGGTTGAACGAAACTCGTTGGTTCTAATCCGCGCGGGCCGCGGCTAAACAAGGTAATGCCGAGCTCGCCCTCAAGCGATCGAATGCCTTGGGTTAAAGCGGGTTGCGAGACGCCCAATGCGTTAGCCGCAGCACTGACCGAGCCAAGCTTGGCGATGGCTTCGACCATCTCCATTTTCCGAAAGGTTAACCCCGATTTTGCCATTGCCAATCCTGGTGAACCGATTGAATGTTAGATTATTCCTATCATTTGTGATCCATCCCCCTTCGCTTGGCAAGCGCCGTCTTTACCATGCACGGGCGATATTATGTCTCATAATCAACGAAAAAATACGCATGATTGAGTTCTGCGGAACGCAGATGTTCGACGAAACGAGCAATGTCGGGATCATCTGCGCGGCTTTTGTGGTATCCGATAGCGACCGGCAAATCGGGGAGTCGACATTCGCTATCATTGAGCAGAACCAGCCCATATTCCGCGGGCAGATCTTTAAAAAGCTCTTTCGGCAAAAGACCCACGGCATGACTGGCTTTGAGCTTTGCATATACTTTTTCAAGATCGGATTCACGAAGAGCTGCAAAAAATTGACCGCTTTCTGGATCCAGTGTTGCAAATTGACCCAATTTTCCGTCAAACCCGTTGAGATAGCGGGGTGGGACCACATCGCCGCACAGCGGATAGGCGCGAAGGTCCGCAAAAGAGGGGCGATTGATTAAGGTGAGCGGATGACCCGCGCGGCAAACGATACGATTTCGAACCGCAGCAAAAGGCTTGAACACGAGTGCGTCATGCCGTGGAATTGCGCCTGCGGGCGCAATAACGAGATCAACGCCGCCGTTGATAAGATTTTCATAAACGGAATCGAACATACTAATAATTTCAATCACGATATTATGACCCTCGTCCGAAAGGGCTTCAATCGCAGGTTTAACCCATAGCTCTGCACTGCGCGGACCGGTTTGAACCACAAGGCGACGTGGCGGCACCGTTTTGCCTGCTCTTAATTCCTGCTTTGTTGCCTGCATTGCCGCGCGGATGGTTTCAATATGAGCGAGGAAAGGTTCTGCAAAAGGCGTTGGCTCCAACCCACGCGGAGTGCGCGTGAAAAGCGTCACACTAAGCTGTTTTTCAATCGATTGAAGGCCTAAGGTTAACGCCGGTTGCGATAGGCCTAACCTCTCGGCGGCGGCACTCACGGAGCCTGTTTTGGCAACCGCTTCCACCATTTCGATTTTACGAAAGGTAAGGGTCGATTTGAGAGCCATTTTACCTTCCGGCAAATTAGGTGAACGAGACTGTATGCGGCGGATTATGGCTGGAATAGTTTACATGCAATTTTCACGCATACGGATTGCAATTAAATTTAGACCTATTTTGGTATGTTTTGATCCGGCGCGCGAGGCATGCGATGATGTTTGTCACATTATAAATTTCAGGACGGCAGAATGCTTAATAAACCGGTCAAAAGCGGCGATCATGTATTTCTCGTGGACGGATCGGGCTATATTTTCCGCGCTTTTCATGCGCTTCCGCCGCTCACCCGCAAGTCTGACGGATTGCCGATTGGGGCGGTTGCGGGCTTTTGCAACATGCTCTGGAAGCTCCTGCGTGATTCGGTGGCGGGGGAGCGTCCGACCCATCTGGCGGTGATTTTTGACCATTCCTCCGAGACCTTCCGCAACCGGCTTTATGCCGATTACAAAGCCAACCGGACCGAGCCGCCGGAGGATTTGCGGCCGCAATTCAAGCTCATCCGCGACGCGGTGCGGGCCTTTGACATCCCCTCGATCGAGCAAAAGGATTACGAGGCGGATGATCTGATCGCCACCTATGCGCGGCTCGCCACCGAAGCGGGGGCTACGACGACCATTGTCTCGTCGGACAAGGATTTGATGCAGCTCGTCGGCAATGGCGTGACCCTGTATGACACGATGAAGGATAAGCGCATCGGGCGCGAGGAAGTGATCGAGAAATTCGGTGTCGGCCCCGAGCGCGTCGTCGATGTGCAATCGCTCGCGGGCGATAGCGTGGACAATGTGCCGGGCGTACCGGGCATTGGCATTAAGACGGCGGCGCAGCTTATTGAGGAATATGGCGATCTCGACACGCTTCTGGCGCGCGCCAGCGAGATTAAACAGCCCAAACGCCGCGAGGCATTGATTGAGAACGCCGACAAGGCCCGCATTTCGCGCGATCTCGTGCGGCTCGAAGCCCATGTGCCGCTTGAGGTGCCTTTGGAAGATTTGGCTGTCCATGATCCCGATCCCCGTTTGCTCATCGCCTTTTTAAAGGCCATGGAATTCAACTCCGTGACGCGCCGCGTGGTGGAAGCCTATGATGCGGAAGCCTCGTTGATCGAAGCCGATCCAGAGCTAGCCAAACCCGGCGCAGGCACATCCTGGCAAAGCGGGGCGACAAAACCTGTCACGCCATCGGACAAGGCGGAGGCAGGCGAAGATATAACAGCGCCTGAAACGGGCGCGGAGCAGGGGCTTTGGACGCCTGAAGCGCTCGCGGCCGAACGTGCGGCTGAAGCCGTCGCCCAAAAGATAGACCGGTCGGCCTATGTCACGGTGACGGATATCGTGACGCTTGAAGGTTTTATCGCTGAGGCGCGTGAGGCGGGCCTTGTGGCGGTGGATACGGAGACCAGTGCGCTTGATGCCATGGCTGCCGATTTGATCGGCATCTCGCTGGCGGTGAAGCCGGGGCGGGCGTGTTATATTCCGCTCGGCCATCGCAGCGAGGGCTCGGCCGATTTATTCGGCGGCAATGAACTCTTAGCCGGACAAATTCCGGTGCGTGACGCGATTGCGGCGCTAAAGCCGCTCTTGGAGGATCGCTCGATTCTCAAAATCGGGCAGAACATCAAATATGATTGGAATGTGTTGAAGCGCTACGGCATTGAAGTGGCGCCTTATGATGACACGATGTTGCTTTCTTATGTGCTCGATGCCGGACGCGGCAGCCATGGCATGGATGAGCTTTCAAAACGTCATTTGGGCCATGAGACGATTCCGTTTGCTGAAGTGGCGGGCTCGGGCAAAAACTTTATCGGCTTCGCGCGTGTGCCGCTTGATAAAGCCACCGCCTATGCGGCGGAGGATGCCGATGTCACGCTGCGTTTATGGCGCGTGTTAAAGCCGCGGCTTGTCGCGGACCATATGGTCAATGCCTATGAGACCTTGGAGCGCCCTTTGGTGGAAGTGCTCGCACGGATGGAGAGCCGCGGCATTGCGATTGACCGACAGATTCTCTCGCGCCTTTCGGGTGAATTCGCGCAAAGCATGGCGCGGTTAGAAAGCGAAATTCACGAGCTTGCGGGCGAGAATTTTAATCTCGGTTCACCCAAACAATTGGGCGATATTTTATTCGGTAAAATGGGACTGCCGGGTGCCAAAAAAACCGCCACCGGCGCATGGGCAACGGGTGCGCAAATTTTGGAAGACCTCGCCGATCAAGGCCATGAATTGCCACGGCAGATTTTGAATTGGCGGCAGCTTTCAAAATTGAAATCAACCTATACCGATGCGCTGCCGAATTTTGTGAACAAAACAACAGGCCGCGTGCATACGTCGTTTTCACTCGCTGCCACAACGACGGGACGCTTGGCATCGTCCGAACCCAATATTCAAAATATACCGGTGCGTACCGAAGAGGGCCGCAAAATTCGCGCGGCGTTTATTGCCACACCGGGGCATAAATTAATCTCCGCCGATTATTCGCAAATCGAGCTTCGTGTACTCGCGCATATGGCGCATATTCCGCAACTCACCAAAGCCTTTGCGGATGGCATTGATATTCACGCGATGACGGCATCAGAAATGTTTGGCGTGCCGGTTGAAGGCATGGACCCGATGGTGCGGCGTCGCGCGAAGGCGATTAATTTCGGGATCATCTACGGCATTTCTGCTTTTGGTCTCGCCAACCAACTCGGCATTGGTCGCGAGGAGGCGGGCGCTTACATCAAGAAATATTTCGAGCGCTTTCCGGGCATTAAAGATTATATGGAATCGACGAAAAAATTTGCCCGTGAGCATGGCTATGTCGAAACCGTGTTTGGCCGGCATTGTCATTATCCGCAGATTGCATCGTCTAATCCGAGCGAGCGTGCGTTTAATGAACGCGCCGCGATTAACGCGCCCATTCAAGGCACCGCCGCCGATATTATCCGCCGCGCGATGATCAGAATGGAAGACGCGCTGGATGCCGCCAAACTCAAAGCGAGCATGTTGCTGCAAGTGCATGACGAATTGATTTTCGAAGTGCCGGAAGACGAGATTGATGCGACGATCAAAGTCGTTACCCGCGTGATGGTGGATGCACCCCACCCGGCAGTGCAACTCACCGTGCCGCTGCAAGTCGATGCGCGCGCGGCTTCGAATTGGGATGAGGCGCATTGAGATAAATAAATCCGTCATTGCGAGCGAATGCGAAGCAACCCAGCTGGTGATCATTGTTGAGGTGCAGCGTTACAATTGCGCCCCTAATTCACGATCATCTGGGTTGCTTCGTTCGTTGTTTGAAAACGTTCACTGGACGTTTTCATTTGCTTCGCAAACCGCTCCTCACCGCTCGCAATGACGGTTAATGATTGGCCGCAAAGTTGATCAATGCTTCTCAGCCGAGAGCCTATCCGTCCACGCGAGCAGAAGCCCTGAAACCACAAATGTCATATGGATACCGACATACCAGGCGAGCTCGCGGTCGGTGACATTGTGGATGTCCATGAAGCTCTTTAAAAGCTGGATGCCCGAAATGGCGACGATGGAGGAAAGCAGCTTGAGTTTCAGACCGGAGAAATCAATCTTCGCCATCCATTCCGGCCAATCGGGATGATCGCCAACATCGATTTTGGAAACGAAATTCTCATAGCCCGAGAAAATCACGATGACGATCAGCGAGCCGGTGAGGGTGAGATCAACGAGCGAGAGAACCGCGAGGATGACATCCGTTTCCTTCGCCTCACGCAAGATCGTGGCGAAATGGAGCATTTCCTGTCCGCATTGCAGAAGCAGAAACAAAAGCGAGAAGACCAAGCAGACATAAAAGGGCGCGAGAAGCCAGCGGCTGGCGAAGAGAAACCGTTCAAGCAGTTGTGAAATCATCGACGCCTCGTCCTATTCCGCCGCTACTGGCAGGCTGATCGGGCAGCTCACACCGGTGCCGCCGAGCCCGCAATAACCATTCGGGTTTTTGGCGAGATATTGCTGGTGATAGGCTTCGGCAAAATAGAAGGTCTCGGCCGGAATGATTTCCGTGGTGATCGCGCTATAGCCCGCCTGTCGCAGTTTTTCCTGATACATGGTTTTGGACGCCTCAGCCGCCGCCTGTTGCGCGGCCGAATAGGTGTAAATGCCCGAGCGATAGGTGGTGCCGACATCATTGCCCTGCCGCATGCCTTGGGTTGGGTCATGCGACTCCCAGAAGAGCTTTAGAAGCGCCTCATAACTCACGACCGATGGGTCAAACACCACGAGCACGACCTCATTATGGCCGGTGAGGCCCGTGCAGGTTTCCTCATAGGTCGGGTTGGGGGTAATGCCCGCCGAATAGCCCGCAGCGGTGACATAAACGCCCAGCGTCTCCCAAAATTTACGCTCGGCACCCCAAAAACAGCCCAAACCGAACATCGCCGTCTCAAAACCAGCCGGATAGTGGCCTTTAAGCGGATTTCCATTCACAAAATGCGTGCTGGCGGTGGGAAGGGGCGTGGAACGGCCCGGCAAAGCCTCCTCCGGCGTCGGCATACGGGGCGATTTGCGGAAGCTGAACATCAGGGTTCTCCGGTTCTCAACAGGGTGTTGCCCCTATGTAAGCACGGTTCAAGCTCTATACCAGAGCATACTCAGCCGAAACGGTTGCAAGCCGCGCAGTTCCGTCTATAAGGGCGCAAGTTTTCCGCGGTGCCGTGTTACGGTGTCGAAGACGGAGGGGTGGCCGAGTGGTTTAAGGCGCACGCCTGGAAAGTGTGTATACGGGAAACCGTATCGCGGGTTCGAATCCCGCCTCCTCCGCCA
>CANGPL010000064.1 GCA_947455725.1 Hyphomicrobiales bacterium
AGCGAATGCGTCGAGCGATCAAAATTCACATGCAACAAATTCAAACCTGGTGATCCGACAAAGCCCGCAACATAGGTGGAGGCTGGCTGATGATAAACCTCATCCGGCGTCCCGACCTGCTCAATCACGCCTTTATTCATGACGACGATCCGATCGGCCAAGGTCATCGCCTCAACCTGATCATGTGTTACAAAAAGGGAAGTGGTACCGAGGCGTTGGTGCAACTTCCGGATTTCCGCCCGCATGGCAACGCGCAAGCGGGCATCGAGATTGGAGAGTGGCTCGTCGTATAAAAACACATCCGGCTCGCGGATCATCGCACGGCCCATCGCCACCCGTTGACGTTGGCCGCCAGAGAGTTGCGTCGGCTTACGGTCTAAAAATTCTTTCAAGCCTAAAATGTCGGCAACAGCGTTAATCCGTGCCATCCGCTCGGTTTTGTTCAATCCGGCCACTTTCAAGGCGTAGCCAATATTTTCAGCGACGCTCATATGCGGGTAAAGCGCGTAATTTTGAAATACCATCGCGCAACCCCGCTCACGCGGTTCAAGCGTGTTGACACTTTTCGAGCCAATCAAAATCTCGCCCTCGGTAATGGCTTCAAGCCCTGCGATCATGCGGAGTAAGGTTGATTTACCGCATCCCGATGGTCCGAGAATAACCACAAATTCTCCGGCCTTGATATCAAGATCAACGCCATGCACGACGGTCGTTGGCCCGTAATTTTTCTTGACGCGTTTGAGGGTAACGGCGGCCATCTTAAAAAATCCTATTTTTCAGTCGCAATTAATCCGCGCACAAAATAGCGCTGCATAAAGGCGACGAGGAGAAGTGGGGGAAGCATCACAATCAAACAACCCGCCATCGCGACATTCCAATCCGGCGTGCCACCGCCATTGGTCGAGACGGTGGGTGCGAGGAGTTTCAATTCAACCACGGCGGTGGTGCCAAAGCCCGCCCGATCCGGCGTGGCGAGCAGCGGCCAGAGATATTGGTTCCACGCATAAAGAAACATAATCGTAAACAACGCCGCCATATTGGCGCGCGAAAGGGGCATGAGAAATTCAACCAGAAAGCGGAAAGGCCCTGCCCCGTCCATGCGGGCGGCTTCGAGCAATTCGTCAGGGACGGTCAAGTAAAACTGGCGGTATAAAAAGGTCCCCGTCGCCGTCGCAATCAGCGGTAAAATCAAACCCGTGTACGAGTTCAGCAAATTCCATTCGAGCGCGACCTGGATACCCGAAAACCGTTGGATGAGGTCGGTTAGCCCCGTCACATCAAGGATCGATTGAAACGGCCAGAGCGCGTTCGCCGCCACCGCATAGGTCGGCACAATGCGAACCTCAAGCGGCAGCATCAACGTGATAAAAATCATCCAGAACACCAGCATCCGGCCGGGGAAACGGAAATAAACGAGACCGAAAGCGGTAAGCGCCGACATCACGACTTTGCCGGTAGCCACGCCCAACGCCATGATGAGGCTATTGAACAACCGCCCGCCGAGATGGCCGCGTGCCCATGCCGCTTGGACATTTTCAAAAAAGTGACTGCCGGGCCAGACATGAAGCTCCGGTATATTGATTTCACGCACCGTCAGCGTCGAGCCCACAAAGACCAGCCACAACGGCACAAACACCATAAAGGCGCCGAGAATCATCACGGTATACGTCGCAAGATTAAGAAGCGGCGTGCGCTCGATCATCGATCCACCTCAGCTATAATGCACGCGCCGCTCGATATAGCGGAACTGGAAAAAAGTAAGCACCATCATAATCAGCATCAGCACAATCGATTGTGCAGCAGCGCCCGAATAATCAAGGCCACGGAAACCGTCGAAATAGATTTTATAGACCAGCAATTCGGTCGCCTTCGCCGGGCCACCATCGGTCATCACATCGACGATACCGAAAGAATCTTGAAAACTATCGGTGATGCTGATCACCAGCATGAAAAAGAAGGTCGGCGTAATCAGCGGCAATTGAATATCAAACACGCGGCGGAGCATGCCTGCACCATCCAACGCGCTGGCCTCGATCACCGAACGGGGAATGGCCTGCAAGGCTGCCAGGAAAAAGATGAAGCAATAGGCGGCGTATTTCCAGGAATAGCAGATGATAATCATCGCCATGGCATGATAGCCGTTTTGCGCCGGATTCCAGAACGCCGGGTTTTGTTTAACAAGTGCCGCAAAAATCCCCGCTTCAGGGGCAAAAATAAACCGGAACGCCAGCGCGGCTGCAGGGGCAACCACCGCATAGGGCCAGACAAATACAGTCCGGAACGCTTGGTAACCCTTCAAACCCCGATCACATGCAACCGCCAGCAAGAGGCCAAACCCCATCGAGAGCGTAGCGGTTGCGGCGGCAAAAACCAGACTGCGAAAGATCGAGCCCCAATAGGCGCGGTCGGCAAAGACCTGGCGGAAATTGTCAAAGCCCACCCACTCATTGCCACCGCCCCATGGGCGTTCGAGCGTAAACGCCCAATACATCGCCGCACCGGTCGGCCAATAGAAAAACGTAAAGACAAGCAATACCTGCGGCAGGATAAACATCACACCGATCGACGTCTTCGAAAATGTTGCCCGCTTTTCCATGAAACCCTACTTTTCCATGAAACCCTACTTGGAAAAAGAAACAATACGGACGCGGCGAGTGCCGCGCCCGTGTCTTGTTGTTAGTTACGGCATTACTTTGCCGGCATAGGTCTTTTCAAACTTGCGGAGAACGATATTTCCACGCTCGACTGCCGCGTTCATGCCTTCATCAACCGACACCTTATTGGCGAAAATTTCCGTAAAGGCGTCGCGGATTTCCTTACGAACCTGCGTGTAGCCGCCTAGACGAATGCCACGGGTATATTCCGTAACCGGCGACGCATTCAGCGAAGCGATCGCAACTTCACGGCCCTTATATGGCGCCTTGTCATAGAAGCCTTGCGCTTTCATGAACTCAAAACCTGACTTTGTAACCGGAATATAGCCCGTGTTGGTAGACCAGAAGAGCGCCGACTCAGGCTTGGCGATAAAGTTAAAGAAGGCGGCTGCACCCTTATATTCAGACGCCGACTTGCCCTGTAACGCCCAAAGCGACGCGCCACCAACGAACGTGTTATGACGCTCCATGCCAGCCATTACAGGCAGCATTGCAACATCCCAATTCATGCCCGGCTTTTGTGTCTTGCCGATGCTGCCGTGGTCGGCAACCGATTCCATCATCATTTGACAATTGCCATTGGCAAACGCCTGATCGACGTCCTCACCGGTTTCTGGTGACTTAATTTTGATGAGACCGTCATCATAGCCCTTCTTGAAGAGCTTCAAATAATCCATAAACTTCGTTTTATTAAACTGTAGCTCGGCATTAAGCCCCTTATAGCCATTGCTCTGCGACGCAATAGGGAGTGCGTGAATAGCCGAAAATTGTTCCATGATCTGCCAGGTGTCATTTTCCCAGCCCATCGGGCATTCATAGCCGGCCGCCTTCAAAGCTTTCAGCGCATCAAACGTCTCTTCCCACGTCTTTGGTGCTTCCGTCTTGCCAATTTTGGCAAACGCGTCTTTGTTCCAATATAAAAGCGCAGTAGATGAATTAAATGGGAAGGAATTCAGCACGCCCTTAGAGTCGGCGTAGTAATTGGCGATGGCCGGGACATAATCATCCCAATCGATCTTATAGCCATTATCTTCCATCAATTTGCGGGCCGGAACATAAGCGTCCGACAGCATTAGATCTAAGGTGCCGGCATCAAAGATTTGGACGATCGTTGGTCCTTTTTTAGCGCGATAAGCGGCGATGGCGTTTTGCAGCGCATTAGGATAAGAGCCCTGCGACGTGCACACAATTTCATAATCGGATTGCGAGTCGTTAAAGCGCTTGCACACTTCGGCAACGACCTCACCAAGATTGCCCGTTAGCCCATGCCAGAAATCAAATTTTACACGGTCGGCAGCGTATACGTTGGATACTAGAGCAGCTGAAAGTACCGCGCTCATCAGTATTTTTTTTAACATCGTCATTCTCCAGTTGATTGCACAATGCCGCATGTTGATGACAGATAAAAATTACAGTGCCATCTAGTTTTGGTGACACAAAAATGAATTTGAAATCATTTTTAAAAAGGCGACGCTCATAAAGCGTCGCCTCTAAAACAAGCCTTAGATCAAGGCAACATTTTGCCAGCATAGGTCTTTTCGAACTTACGGAGAACCGCATTCGAACGCTCGACCGCCGAGTTAATGCCGTCTTCGACCGAAACCTTATTGGCGAAAATATCGGTCAGAGCATCGCGCATTTCTTTACGGATTTGGACGAAGCCGCCGAGACGAATGCCACGGGTGTTTTCGTTAACCGGCGAAGCGTTAAGCGAGGCAATCGCTAATTCGCGGCCTTTATACGGAGCCTTGTCATAGAAGCCTTGCGACTTCATGAAGTCAAAGCCCGACTTCGTGACCGGAATATAACCCGTATTGGTGGACCAGAAGAGCGCTGAGTCAGGCTGTGCGATGAAGTTAAAGAATGCAGCCGCGCCTTTATATTCAGCATCGGTCTTGCCTTGCAGCGCCCAGAGCGAAGCACCGCCGACGAGCGAGTTGTGGCGCTCAACACCAGCAAGCGTCGGCAGCATGGCAACATCCCATTTCATATCAGGCTTCTGCGTCTTGCCAACCGTACCGTGATCGGCAATCGAAGAGAGCATGACTTGGCAATCGCCATTGGCGAAGGCTTGCACAATGGTGGCGCCCGTATCCGGCGTCTTGATCTTTACGAGGCCGTCATCATAGCCTTTTTTGAGGCTCTTGATCACGTCAACAAACTTGCCTTTATTGACGATGAATTCGGCGTCGAGGCCCTGATAGCCATTACCCTTGGTTGCAATAGGAATGTTATTGATCGCGGAGAATTGCTCCATAATCGGCCATGTATCATAGTTCCAAGCCATCGGGCACTCATAACCAGCCGCCTTAAGCGCTTTAAGGGAATCGAAGGTTTCTTCCCACGTCTTTGGCGTTTCGGTCTTACCGATCTTGGCGAAGGCATCCTTGTTCCAATACATCATCGCAGTCGATGAATTGAACGGGAAGGAATTCAGCTCACCCTTCGAATTTGCGTAGTAGTTGGAAATTGCAGGAATATAATCATCCCAATTGATCTTATAGCCGTTATCCGCCATCAGCTTGCGGGCTGGAACATAGGCTTCCGAGAGCAAGAGATCGAGCGTGCCGGCATCGAAAATCTGAACGATGGTTGGGTTCTTTTTCGCGCGATAGGCGGCAATCGCATTTTGCAGCGCATTGTCGTAGGAGCCTTGTGAGGTGCAGATGATTTCGTAGTCGCTTTGCGATTCATTGAAGCGCTTGCAGACTTGGTCTACGACGCCACCGAGATCACCGGTCAAGCCGTGCCACATTTCAAATTTTACACGGTCGGCAGCCTGTACGGTCGTTGCAACCATCATGGCCGCAACCGTCATCAAGAATTTGGATTTCATCGAGCAGCTCCATCGAAGCAAGGGTTCTTTTGGTCGAGGCTGCCTCTCTAGCGATCCTGCATGACAATCTGTCGAATATCAGATGACATTTTTGTTACGCCACCGATGATTTTTGTGCTCGCAACCTGTCATTATGTCGTCGTGAAAGCACGGCATGTTCCGCCGCGATTAGATAAGGTATATGGATTGCGCGTGATGAATTTCGTTATTGATGGCACAGTCGATCGATTTGACCCACTAAGGTTCGAGGTGATCGACATGGCCCAATCGGGCACGGCGAGCCGCGAACGTCATGATGCATGTTTAAACGTCATTCCCGCCTTCTCCGCCGTTGAACACATGCCCGCCTGCTCGCCTCTCACAATACGCCGCGCGAATGGTCGCGTGATTGCGTTTTCTTGGAACGCCGAAAGGCTGAAATATGATATCGCCTCACGTGCGTTTATTGGCGCCGTCGCGCCTGATTTTGCTCTCCTCACGGAAGTTGATATCGGCATGGCGCGCTCCGGCAACCGGCATACAGTTCGTGAATTGGCCGAACATATGGGTGCAGGCTATGTCTATGCGCTTGAATTTGCCGAGCTCGGCTTAGGCGATAGCCGCGAGATGGAATGGCATAAAGACGAGACCAACAGTTTTGGCTATCATGGCAATGCGATTGTCTCGCGACATACGCTCCAGGATCCTTTCATTGTTCGCTTAGATGATGGTGCGTATTGGTTTCTCGGCCTAGAAACGGCTGACCAAAGGCGTATCGGCTTTCGTAACGCCATCGGCGCGACAATCGGTGAAGGTGACGAGGCAATGGTCTGCGTTGCGGCTCATTTTGAAAACCGCGCAACGCCCGAAACGCGTGCTGGCCAAGCGCAGCGCTTGATCAAGGCGCTGGAAGAGCGCGCGGGCAATCTGCCCATTGTGATTGGCGGCGATTTCAATACGAGCACCTTACCAACCGACCCGATTGAGTTGGAACGTATTTTTGCCGATCCCTCATCGTTTGAACCGATGTTTGGGGTGTTTCGCGAGGCCGGTTTCGAATGGCAATCTTCCAATTTACCAGAAGCCTCTTGCCGGACGCGGCCGGATGGGACGCCGGTTGGTCCGTTTACAAAAATTGATTGGTTTTTTACCCGTGGACTGGAGGCCTCTGATCCGGCGACGCTTCCGGCTATTGACGCGGAAGGCCAAGCCATATCGGATCACGAAGGATTACGCGTGACCCTCGTTCATCCGCATCTCAAATAGACTATGGTTTATACTGTTCTCAATTTTACTCATTGATCTCGTATCGGAGCCACATCATGTCAGCCGCAAAATCCTCTCTTCCCGTTCTTGGTGCCGCACTTAATGTCGATGGCCTAAGGCTCCATAAAGACTGGATTCTCGATATGCATCGGGATCTTGAGCTTCAGGATTTTATCTGGGCGGACCGTCTTAATGGCGATTGGAAAATTGTCGCGGACGAGATTAAAAAGATCCTCAAAAAGCACAAAGGCCGTGTCGGCATCCATGGCCCGTTTTGGGGATTAACGCTTGATAATATGGACCCCGAGATCCGCGCGATCGTGACAAAGCGAATGCTGCAAGGCGTGGATGTATGCGATTATCTTGGCGCAACCCACATGGTTATTCACTCCCCTTACACGACATGGGATCATTATAATCTGGATTATAATCCGGGTAGCCGTTTGGAAATCATCGAGCGCGTGCATGAAACGCTAGAACCGGTCGTGCGACGCGCCGAAGAAATCGGCTGCACGCTCGTCATCGAAAACATTGAAGATGTTGATCCGCATGCCCGCGTTGATTTGGCAAAATCGTTTAACAGCGATTCGGTCAAAGTATCGCTCGATACCGGACACGCCAATTATGCCTTTGGCTCCACCAACGGCCCGCCGGTCGACTATTACGTCCGCGCGGCAGGTGACATGCTCGCCCATGTCCATTTACACGATACAGACGGCCATGCCGACCGCCACTGGGCACCGGGCGAAGGCAATATTGCCTGGATGGAAGTGTTTCGCGCGCTGTCGCAGGTCAACTCAAATCCGCGCTTGATCCTGGAACTCCGTGACAAGAAGAAGCTGATGGCGGGTGCCGATTATTTGGTTGGACTTGGGGTCGCCATTTAGTCAATGGCACCGCTTAGGAGCAATCAAAATGCCAATGAAAAAATGACAATCACTAACTGTCGTTATCATCGGCACGAACGTAACCGACATATCGCCCATTGAATGGATTATTAAATTAGTCAATTATTTCAATAATATATATGTTATGATCTTGATCATCTGTGGCGCGCCAATTGCCATTTGGCGTCGCGTGCGTTTTTCGGGCGCAAAGCATTTAAAAATCACTCGGCGTATGCATTGTGTCGTAAGCGTTCAATTTTATGCTGCTTTTGCTCGTCGACAAAAGCCGTTCGGTACAGATATTTTTTCGGAATCGGCCATGACGTATACCAAAATTAATTATGGGCTCGATGCGCCCCCGATTTGCTACGGAATGTTTGCAATCGGCTTCTTTGGGCTGATTGTTGCCATTCTTTCTCCCCTTTTTGTTTCGGATCTTCTGCTGTTGGGTGTGGAAGCTATTGCCTGCCTGATGGCCGCCTATGGTGTCGGGATGGGCATTTACATGGTTTGGTCAAGCCGGATCGGAAAGCTGCGTACCTGTGAAACGCTGATGAATGAAATCGGTCGAATTCGCCCATGGAAGGGCGATGAAATCGTCTTAGATGTCGGGTGCGGCAGAGGCTTATTATTGATCGGTGCCGCCAAAAGGCTCACATCCGGCAAAGCCTATGGCATCGATCTTTGGAAAGGCGAAGATCAGGCTGATAATTCGCCCGAAGCACCGCTTGAAAATGCCAAACGTGCTGGCGTTGCCGATCGCGTTGAAATTAAAACGGGTGATGCGCGGCAAATACCATTTGCTCCTGAAGCCTTTGATGTCGTTGTTTCCCACTGGGTCATTCACAATATCGAGGAAGAGAATGATCGAAGCATCGCGCTACAGGAGATTTGGCGCGTGCTTAAGCCGGACGGTGTTCTGGCCCTCGCTGATATTTCCTTCGTGAAGGCCTATCTTGATCAAATTAAAGGCTGGAATTCAAAATCCATCTCATTTTATGACGGCGGCAACGAGGCGAAACTCATGGGCTTTTTGAGTGGTGGCACGTTTCGCCCGCAATATTTGATTGTCAAAAAATAAGAGCGCGGCACCAAAAGCGAGGATCGTCCGGGCCTTGCGGGCGATGTGATGCTGAAAAATTTACGCTTGGCACGAGCCGCCGACTTCTACTCTACCCCTTCGGCCAAGGGTAACGGCGCCTTCGATTTCTCTTCAATTTATAAAAACCTATCAAAAATGCATTGAATCAGAGGTTTAAATTTAAACCGGGTTAGAAATCTTACGAAAATCAGGTCAAATTTTGCATAAACAAGATAATTCCGTCTTTTTTTAAATCTAATTGCCCCGATGTAATCCAATCGCATCGCTCATGCGTCTAAAGCATAATGCGTTTGCTTCCCGGTTCTGGCTCAGTTCAGGTTCGCCGCCCGGTCTTGATTGCTTTCATAAAAATTATACTTCGGGGAAATCACCATGAATCGCTCCTATCTTGAGTCTTTTTTGCCGCCGACACGCCTTTTACTGGGACCGGGCCCCTCCCCCGTCGCTCCAGAAGTATTAACGGCCATGGCTGGACCAACCATCGGACATCTTGATCCGTCCTTTATCGGCCTTATGGCCGAAGTTAAGACCATGCTGCAAATGGCCTTTGCTACGACCAATGAGGTGACCTTTGCGGTTGCAGGGCCGGGTAGCCTTGGCATGGATGCCTGCGTGCTCAATCTCATCGAGCCGGGCGATAAAATTCTGATCGCACGGAATGGCGTTTTTGGAACGCGCATGTGCGAAGTCGCCTCCCGCGGTGGCGCTCACGTTATCCCACTCGATTTTACATGGGGCACGCCGGTTGATCCGCAGGCGATCGATGATGCGTTGAAAGCGCATAAGGATGTTAAATTCGTTGGCTTCGTACATGCGGAGACTTCAACCGGTGTTCAATCGGATGCTGCTGCCATTGCCGCTATTGCGCAAAAGCATGGTGCGTTGACGATTATGGATGCGGTGACGTCGTTGGCTGGTATTCCGATCAAGCTCGACGAATGGGGCATTGATGCAGTCTATTCGGGCAGCCAGAAATGCTTGAGCTGCCCGCCCGGCCTATCGCCTGTTTCATTTGGTCCGCGCGCCGTCGAGCATGTCAAAAACCGTAAGACGCGCGTGCTGTCATGGTTCCTCGATATCACGCAAGTGATGGCCTATTGGGGTGGCGATAAAGCGCGCGCCTATCATCACACCGCACCGGTGAACAGCCTCTATGCGCTGCATGAATCCTTGCGTCGTCTACATACGGAGGGGCTTGAGGCATCCCTTGCACGCCATAAGGCTGCTCATCTTCAATTGCTTGACGGATTGACGAAGCTTGGCCTCGAGCTTTTGGTTGAAGAGCCTTACCGCTTGCCGCAATTAAACGCGATCAAGATACCGGCGACGATCAACGACGCACCATTAAGATCCGCACTGCTCAATGATTTTAATATCGAGATCGGCGCAGGGCTTGGCCCACTTGCAGGCAAGATCTGGCGTGTCGGCTTGATGGGTGAAGGCGCTAGACCCGAACATGTATCTCGTTTACTGCAATCGCTTGAGACGTTAATGCGCGGCCAATGGACGGAAGCGCTTTCTCTGGCGAGTTAATATGGGTTGAAGGGTGATATCATCTAGTCGGTATCACCCTTTACCCTCTCCAATATAAAGGCCGTTGATCGATGAAGACCCAGATTGTTGTTGTTGGTGGCGGTGCCGGTGGATTGGAATTGGTCAGACGGCTCGGCGATAAATTCGGTCGGGACGAATACGATATTATTCTTGTTGAGCGAAACCAGACGCATATTTGGAAGCCGCTGTTGCATGAAGTTGCAGCCGGGTCGCTAGATGCCAATCTCGATGAAGTAGGCTATCGCAGCCATGGCCATCGCTGGGGCTATCGGTTTTTTTACGGTAGTCTGGAAGCCATTGATCGTGCCAATCGGCAGATTATTATTGCGCCGATCATGGATGAAGCGGGCAAAGAAATCATCGCGCAACATCGTATCCGCTATGACTATCTCGTCTTGGCCTTTGGTGCCGTCTCCAATGACTTCGGAACACCGGGCGTTAAAGAACATTGTTTGTTTCTGGAAGACCGCACACAGGCAGACCGCTTCCGAACTAAATTGCTGAATCACTGCCTTCGCGTCTCGCGTACACTAAGTGTTGACCCGACATCCGATGCAACGGTTGATATTGCTATCGTTGGCGGTGGTGCGACGGGCGTGGAATTGGCGGCTGAATTATATAATTCCGCATCGGCTTTACGCCATTATGGTCTTGAAGTCTTCGATGAAAGCCGTTTGCGCGTGACGCTTATTGAAGCGGGCCCGCGTATTCTTCCTGCCTTACCGGAGAAGTTGGCGGCATCCGCACATGCTGAGCTTGAAGCACTCGGTGTGAATGTGTGCACCAATACGCAAGTCACGCGCGCCGAGTCGGGCGCGCTGATCACGCGTTCTGGTGAGGCTGTGAAAGCGGATCTCATACTATGGGCCGCCGGTGTGCGCGGGCCTATGATTCCCGGTGGACTTGATGGCTTGGAAATGACCCCCAATAATCAAATCAAAGTCCACCAAACCTTGCAGACCACGGTCGATGATCATGTGTTTGCGATGGGTGATTGCTGCAATTGCATCATGCCAGATACGGGTAAACCCGTTCCGCCGCGTGCGCAATCAGCCGCACAAATGTCGAAGACCGTGTTCCATAACCTTGTTGCTCTGATCGAAAAGAAACCGCTTGAGAATTTTGTCTATCAGGACCGAGGTTCGCTGATTTCATTGAGCCGCTTCTCTACCGTTGGTAGCTTGATGGGTAATCTTGTCGGCGGGCGAATGGCGATTGAAGGTTATATTGCACGACTAGCCTATATCTCGCTCTATCGCATGCATCTCATTGGTATTCATGGCTGGATCAAGGGGTTGATCTTGATCCTCATCGGTCATGTAAATCAGGTTGTGCGGCCAAAGCTCAAATTGCATTGATATAAAAATAGCGCATCAAAGACTTCCTTCTCCTTGAAGGAGAAGGTGACCGCGGAACGGTCGGATGAGGTTCTACTGCTCGCCGTTAAGAGACGTAATCTTAGGCATGTCAATAACGGCCATTAGTCCCTCATCCGTCATGCTTACGCATGCCACCTTCTCCCCCATGGGAGAAGGATTTTTAAACCTAAATCAATCCTTTAAAAACATATCCCGAGCCGCGCCCGACATCGCTGCGCGATAATCGCGCATGAATTGTTCGCATAGATCCGCGACACTCAGCACATCAGAAATGGCACCCACGCCCTGCCCTGCTGACCAGATTGTTTTCCACACTTTGGCTTCAGACCCCATATCAAGCTTGCCATGCGAGGGAAGATTGTCGGGATCAAGTCCTGCCGCCTCAATGCTCTGCCGCATGAAATTGGCGTTCACACCTGAAATATTCGGCGTGTAAACAATGTCGGCAGCGCGCGCGTTTAAGATCATTTCTTGATAGGCTTTTTCCACCATGGCTTCTTTGGTCGCTAAAAAACGCGTGCCGAGATAGGCCAGATCAGCGCCCATCATGCGAGCCGCCGCGATATCGCGGCCCGTGCTGAGTGATCCCGATAAAATCACCGTACCGGCAAACACGGATTTGACTTCATGGAGCAGCGCGAAAGGGTTGAGATTGCCCGCATGGCCGCCAGCCCCCGCACAGACGGCGATAAGGCCATCCACGCCCGCCTCGCTCGCTTTCTCGGCATGACGGCGGCTGATGATATCGTGGAATACGAGGCCGCCATAAGAATGGACGGCATCAACCACATCCCGCACCGCGCCGAGCGAGGTAATCACAATCGGCACACGATGCTTGACGACAAGGTCGAGATCCTGCGTCAATCGGCTATTGGTTTTATGAACGATCAGATTGACGCCATAGGGCGCCGCGTTTGGTAGGCACGAAAGCCGCTCCTCAATCTCGTTGACCCAGGCTTCAAAGCCTTCGCTGCTCCGCTGATTGAGCGCGGGGAACGTGCCCACCATTCCGGCCCGACAGGTTTCAACCACGAGATCGGGGCCGGAAGCTAAAAACAGCGGGGCCGCAATGGCAGGTAGTTTAAGTTTTCCCGCAAGAGAATGGGGTATCGCCATTGGATCGTCCTTGATGCCTGATGAGGCTCGGATAGGGCAATCCAATGGCGGCTCTGTCAAGCCAATACGCGTTGCGCGATTCCGATATAGATCGGGATCGCGATCAGAATATTGATCGGGAAGGTGATCCCGAGCGATAGACCGAAATAGAGCGATGCATTGGCTTCAGGCAGCGCAAAGCGTAAGGCTGCCGGAACCGCGATGTAGGAGGCACTCGCAGCAAGCACCATCAGCAAGCCCGCATCGCCTGCCGAGAGATGCAACAGGAGCGAAAGGACGAGCGCGAGGGTTGCATGGAAGATCGGGCCTAACACTGCATAGGCCAGCAACCAAGGCGACAGGGTCCGGATCGAGGGGAAGTTTCTCGCCGTCATCAAGCCCATATCGAGCAGGAAGAAGGCCAGCATGCCTTTGAATAGATCGCCGGCGAAAGGCTGCATCGCGGCTTTGCCGGCATCGCCCGAAATAATCCCGACCAAAACCGATCCCATCAGAAGGATTTGCGCGCCATCGGTGAGGGATTCTTTGATGACGTGGAGCGGCGAGCCCAGTTTGGCATCAACGTTCTTGCCTTTCCGTAACTGATTGGCGAACAAAATGGCCATCACAATCGCAGGTGATTCCATGAAGGCCATGGCCGCTGCCATATGGCCGCCAAAGGCGATGCCGTGATCGTCGAGATAACGGGTTGCGGTGATAAAGGTGACAGCGCTCACCGAGCCATAGGTCGCCGCAATCGCCGCCGCGTCAAATCCCGATACCACGCGCTTTAAGAGCAAATATCCGATCAAAGGTACGGTAACGGCGAGGATGAGTGCCGCCACCAATCCGCTCACCACCGTGGGCGTTAGGCCGGAATGGGCGAGCTCAAAGCCGCCGCGCAAACCGAGCGCCATCAGCAAATAGAGGGCTAAGAAGCGTGAAATCTGTTGGGGGATTTCAAGATTAGAGCGAATGGCGCCGGCTAGGACACCAAAGATGAAGAATAAAATGGCGGGATCGATAAAATTAGACATAGACAGCACTCCTTTTGCTGAAAAGAGCGCCTAGCAGATCAAATGCATGTATAAAAATTGATTTTATCATGCATTATGATAGGCATTTATCTATGAATGCGACCTTTCGACAATTACGCCTCTTCCTTGCGCTGGCCGATGAGGGCAGCATGACGCGGGCTGCGCAGAAGTGCCACATCACCCAGCCCACCGCCTCGATGCAGTTGCGGGAACTATCCCTTTCCATCGGATTGCCGCTTTATGAGGTGATCGGAAAGAAAATTCACCTCACCGATATCGGCAAAGAACTCGCCGCCACCGCGCGTGCCATGTTGGGCGAGTGGAACGCCTTCGAACAGCTCACAGACCGCGCCAAGGGCCTGTCCCGCGGTGAGTTGCGGGTGGCCGTTGTCAGCACCGCCAAATATTTCATTCCCCGCATGCTCGGCCGTTTTTGCGAAACCTATCCGGAGATCGACATCAAACTCGATGTCTTTAACCGCGACGGCGTTATTCAAGCCTTGCGCGAGAACAAGGTTGACCTTGCTGTCATGTCGGTCCCGCCCTCGGATTTGGATGTCGAAACCGAGATGTTTCTTAACAATCCGCTGGTGGTGATTGCACCGCCCAATCACCCTTTAACGAAGCAACGCAACATCCCGCTTTCGGTGCTCGCAAAAGAGGCTTTTATCTTACGCGAAGAAGGCTCTGGCACGAGGATGATGGCGGAGCGGTTTTTTGCCGCCCACGACATTCGCCCGCGCGTCAAATTAAACCTCGGCTCAAACGAAGCCATTAAAGAGGCTGTCTCAGGCGGGCTTGGCTGCGCCGTTCTTTCGCACCACGCGGTTGGTGCCTATCGGATTGATGGCTCGATTGCGGTTCTCGATGTCGAAGGCTTTCCGATCCAGTCGCAATGGTTCACGGTGACGCTGCACGGCAAGCGATTAGGCCCGATTGCCGCGATGTTTCGGAATGATTTGCGGGAAATGTCGAAAGAAATTTCGGCCAGTTTCAAATTCTGATTGTTTCATAGGCGACGGCAGGAAACCACGATCATCCAAATTGCGCCGCAGCATGGCGTAAATCAGATATGCGTCCGGCGTGAACATTAAGACGACGCCTATTGGGTACAAGTATCTGACGATATTTCGATAGATTGATGCTCCCACATGCGGCAAAACACCACGATAGGTTCAAGCGTGAGCTTGATAAAAAAGGGGAGCAAGCTATGGCTGTGAA
>CANGPL010000065.1 GCA_947455725.1 Hyphomicrobiales bacterium
ACAGCCACAACCACATTCGCGTGACCGAAGCCCAAAGGCGTCAACATATCAAGCTTTTGATCCGCATCGGGGATGGATTCGCGGATCAGATCTTCACCCGTGATCCCAAAATGCGCGCCACCTTGTGCCAGTTCGCGGGCAATCTCGGACGCCGACAAAAATAAAACTTCAACGCCAGGCAAGCCGGAAACCGAACCACGATAGTCACGCGCGCCGCGTGACTGCGTTAAAGGTAATCCAGCGCGCGCAAAGAAACTAAACGCATTTTCTTGCAAGCGGCCTTTTGATGGAACAGCAATCACCAAAGGCTGCGGTGCGGACATCGCCATCATGCTGCACCTCCTGCAAGTCGATCAATAAACACCGCACATCCCACCGCAGGCACGACAGAAGCAGAGCCTAACGTCTGCAGCAAACGGTCATATCGACCACCACCCACCAAAGGGCGACCCGCTAGCTCGCCCGCGCGGCGAAACTCAAAAACCGCGCCCGTGTAATAATCAAGGTTACGTCCAAAGCGGGCCGAGAATGAAATCGTATTCAAGGCAACACCCCGCGCAGCAATAAATCCAGCGCGTGTATCAAACGCATCCAGAGCCGCACCAAGATCAAGTTCGGCATCATCAGCAAGCGCGCGCAACGCAGCGGACGCAGCGTCAGGATCGCCTTCAATCGCCGAGTAGCTCTCTAATACCCGCAGCGCTTCGTTAGGTAAGGCACCTTCGGTCGTATTTGACGCTTGCGCTAAGAAACGCTCCGCAATCTCACCGGCGCTGCGCCCGCCAACCGTCGATATGCCCGCAATTTGCAAAAGATCCTCAACAAAGGCGCGAGCCGCTTTTGGATCTTGCCCCTCAAGCGCATTTAATAATCCCGCGTGCTTCATCGTCTCAGGCACTGTGTCGGCCATCAATGCAAGCGTGGCTGCATCAAGCTGGCCTTTTGCAAAAGCGCGCTTCAAGCGACGCTGCCACACCGGCTGCAACCCAAGTGCCGCTAGCAATGCGCTGAACAAGCCCATATCGCCAAGCTTGATATCGAGTTTAGTCTCACCTGTCTCAGCCACCGCCTCATAAGCGCGCGCCAGAATTTCAGCGTCAGTCGCTTCGCGATCCGTTCTGCCAAAGGACTCGATACCGGATTGCACAAATTCATCCGCCTCGCCTTGGCGTACCCGGAAAATGGGACCTGAATAGCTGAAGCTCTTCGCGCTGCCCACATCGGACGAGGCGAGATAGGCCATCGCCACCGGAATCGTAAATTCCGGCCGAAGCGCCAATTCGCCGCCCTCACTATCGGTCGTCACAAACAAGCGATGCCGAATTTCCTCGCCCGAAAGATCGAGGAAAATATCGGCGGGATGCAAAATTGGCGGCTCAATGCGCGCATACCCTGCGCGCTCAAAAACCGACAGCACTGTTTCGGCATTTTTAATCGGTGTCACAGTCGCATTTTCCGTTGGTCGGGCCGCTCTTTAGCAGGCCCCCGCCTCTTAAGCGACAAAAAACGCTTAGATCCGGTTAATCTTCAATGAACACGATTAAAATTGTAGGAAAAACCATTTATTGGCTTTCGGCAAATTACCCTCAGAAATCGAATAGATGGCCGAGTAAATTCCCAATTTCCAGCCCTCTTTGGGCTTTTTGAGACCAATATAGATGGAATTCTGTGCTTTTGGACCCGCTAATGGCTCAAAAACACGCTTTACAATGGGCTCGCCATCCGGCCCAATAATCGCGAATGTTTGGGCATCCCCTTTTTTAAGCCCCATCACTCGGACATAGGCCACGATCGCATCTGAGTCATGGTCAGGCACGCGCGATTTTAATTCCCCCTGCTCAATCTCATCCCCCGATACGGGACCATCAACGAAGCCAAAGTTTAGTACAATTCGGTCACGGTATTCAAAAATTAGATCCTTATCATCGAACAGAGTTGGGCCTTGTTTTTCGGAGCATGAGCCCGGCGCAAGACTCGGGGCGAAGGGATCAACCACCTCGCCATTATGCCGAACCGTCAAATGAACATGCGGAAACTCGGTTGCTCCCGAAAGCCCCACACGACCAATTATGCTTCCACGCGCAACACGGTTTCCGGGTTTGACGGTAATAGAACCTTGCGCCATGTGACAATATTGCGTTTGCCATCCATCTTTATGGTCGATGATAACGCCATTGCCACATTCTTCACCCGCCACATCGGCCTTGGTCGCCGATGTTAATAAGGCGTCTGGGACACCATCTCGAACGGCTTTTACCTTTCCGTCCGCTGTCGCCATAACAGGCACACCCTGCTTTTGAACTTTAATCGACGGGATACGAAAATCGGTTCCGTCATGCCCCTGATAGGTCATGGCACCGCAATGATAATCCCGATAATCCGAACCGGAACCGTTATCGACATAGTTTTGGACGAAGCAGTCCGCACCCAACGTGCATTCAAGCGGCAAACGAAGATGAAGAGGTTCGGCCGACCCCTGCCCACCCGATACCCACGACCAAAGGAGGACCATTCCCGCGGTCAAAAAAGTCTGTGTCTGTATAATCACGCTGCTAGCCATACCGATAGGCTAGCAAAACTTTTTATGAAGGCGTAGGAGAAAATTGACGTAAAGTTAACAAACCAGCAGAGCATGTTCTCAACCGTGGTATTGGGCTGGGAAGAAGGAAGCAATTTTATATGGATCAATCCATACTTAATCTTGACTCTTTTGGATAAAATATAATAAGAATATGGATCAATATGGATGAATAGCAGACTCATTATGGCAGCCTTGGTGGCCGATGGCTGGTTTGAAGTCGCACAAAGCGGCTCTCATCGTCAGTTCAAGCATCCGACCAAACCAGGCCGCGTAACCCTTGTTCATCCAAAAAGGGATATTCCCCTTGGAACACTCCGCTCAATCGAAAGACAATCTGGTTTGAAATTTAAATGAGATCGTTTTGATGAAACACTACATCGCTCTCATCCATAAAGACGCAGAAAGTGATTATGGCGTCTCTTTTCCGGATTTTCCAGGCTGCGTTTCCGCTGGGTCGACGCTCGACGAGGCGCGCCTCTTCGCAACCGAAGCTTTGAACTTGCATATTGAGGGGATGATTGAAGAGGGTGAAAGTCTGCCAGACCCGTCTTCGCTGGAAGCAATCATGACGGACCCCTCAAACCGTAATGGCGTTGCCATTCTTGTCGACGCTCCAAGCGTGACGCCCCGTAGCATTCGGATTAGCATCACGGTGCCGGAAGATGCACTCGAAGAAATGGACGCATACGCCAAAGCGCATGGCCTAACGCGCTCGGGATTTTTAGTTCGTTCTGCGCGCGATGCGATTCACTCAAAGCGTTGAATGCCGCCCCAATACCTTCCACACCGCGTCAATCATGTCGCCTTCGGCCACCGCAAACTGTGCCTCAGCTTGCTGCTTTAAATAGGCATCCCGATCAGGCGCCGACGAAAGCGTGGCGCCGAGCACCAAATCCTTGATCAATACTTGGCCTTTTTCGCGCTCATCCGAGCCTTGAATAACCACACAAACCGAGCCACGTTTATCAGCATATTTCATCTGCGCCTTCATGCCCGAACCACCGAGATAAAGCTCGGCCTTAATCCCTGCCTGACGCAACGTTGAAACCAGCTTTTGGTACTGCGCGATCTGATCTTTATCCATCACGAGGACGACGACTGGGCCTTGCGCCTCCGCCTGCCCGCCAAGCTTGCCCAATACCGAAAGAGCAGAAAGCAAACGCGACACACCGACCGAGAAGCCGGTCGCAGGTACTGGCTCTCCGCGGAAGCGCGCAACCAGCCCGTCATACCGTCCGCCGCCCGCCACCGAGCCGAAGCGCACAGGCTTGCCATCGTCGCCCTTCACTTCGAAAGTCAGTTCGGCTTCAAAGACAGGACCCGTGTAATATTCAAGACCGCGTACAACGGACGGGTCAATCACGACACGGCTATCATCATATCCGCCGGCTTGCACAAGCGAGCCAATCTCAGCGAGTTCAGCTACGCCGTCCGCTCCAATTTGAGAACCGGAAACAACAACGCCTAAATTATGCATGGTTTCAGAAACGCTATCAGCCTTAGCTGACGTAAACGCTAAAATCGTTTCAATTGCTTTAGGCTCAAGCCCTGCACCCTTGGTAAAATCACCGCTTTCGTCTTTGCGACCCGCACCCAATAAAGCGGCAACACCCTCAGGTCCAAGGCGGTCTAATTTATCAATCGCGCGCAGTACAATCAGCCGTCGCGCGGCATTCTCATCACCCGCTAGGCCTATCGCTTCCATAACGCCATCCAGCACCTTGCGGTTATTGACCTTGATCACATAATCGCCGCGCTTAATGCCGACCGCTTCCAGCGTATCCGCCATCAACATGCACATCTCGGCGTCCGCCGAAACGCCCGGCGCACCCACCGTATCCGCGTCAAATTGCATAAATTGCCGGAAGCGCCCTGGGCCGGGCTTTTCATTCCGAAACACGTAACCATTGCGATAAGAGCGATACGGCTTTGGCAGCGCGTCGAAATGCTCAGCCACATAACGGGCGAGCGGCGCGGTTAAATCGTAGCGCAGCGAGAGCCATTGATCATCATCGTCTTGAAACGAGAACACGCCTTCATTCGGCCGATCCAAATCCGGCAAGAATTTGCCGAGCGCTTCGGTATATTCAATGAACGGTGTCTCGACCGCCTCAAAGCCATAAAGCTCGAACGTGGTACGAATCTTCTCCAGCATACCGCGCATGGCCGCGAGCTCTGCGGGTCCGCGATCTCCAAAGCCACGGGGCAAACGTGCCTCAACCTTGCGGGGGGCCGTATCTTTGGAGGTATCAACGGGAGACGTCATCGGGCAGACCTTGGCTTTTTCAATAATTATTTGCGCCCGTGGTCCTAACGCAGGCCGCGCCAAGCGGCAAGGGTGACCTCAGCCAAGCCGTCAGCCCGCGAAACCTGTCACATATGACAGGTCCGGCATGCGCCCTAATGAGACAGAAAATGAACCCGTGTCCGCGTTCGATATAAAAGAGGAATTACCATGGATCGTATCTTCGCCCGGATCATCCGATCCGCCACACCCCACACCGATCATTCATCACTCCCACCGCAAATGAAAGTGGTTATAGAGGCCGCCGAAACAATTGCCCGGAGCCGAAATTGGACAAAAAAGCCCATACCAAACCGCTTTCGCCGCAAACTTCGGCAAATTTCACGACAGTATGAAATCGAAAAGCAATCCCCGCTGCAATCAACCGAGCCAGCGATCCCTTCAACCGACTTGCTTGAGACATCACAACCGACTAGTCTATAGACTAGTCGGAATTCACCATGGCACAGAAAATAGAAATCGGCGCATATGAGGCCAAAACCCACCTTCCCCGCCTGTTGCGGGAAGTAGCGGCAGGCCAAAGCTTTACGATCACGCTTCGAGGAAAACCCGTAGCGGAGTTGACGCCAGCCACATTGCGACCTCGTCGAACCCATGAGGAGGCCGTTAAAGCCATGATCGAGTTCACACAGCGTTCAGACCGCCCGTCACTAACAGCCGAGCAAATTAAAGAATTGATTGAAGACGGCAGGCGCTAATGGCGCTCGTTCTTGATGCGTCTGTTGCCTCTCGCTGGCTTTCAAAAGATGAAAGCGAAGGTGATCGCGCGTATGCCAACGCTATTCTTGAAAGGCTCACTTTGCCCGACGAGAGAGCTTATGTGCCATGTCATTGGTCACTTGAAATGGCGAATGTTGCCATACGCGGTGAACATAAGGGTTTCATTGAATGGGGCATGGTTGAACTCTTTTTAGAAATTCTTGAGGACATCGATTTCCATATTGATCTTGAAGCCAGCACGCGCGCAATGACGGACCTCACCGACCTAGCACGACACTATCGTCTTACTTCTTACGACGCCGCCTATCTCGAGCTCGCGCAGCGCCTCTCCGTGCCGCTTGCCACACTCGACAAAGATTTGCGACGTGCGGCTGAAAAAGCGGGTGTACCTCTTATATAAAAAGGGCCAGGTTTCCCCGGCCCTGTTGAAGTGCTTCAAATCAAATTATGCTACAGCCAGAATAACTTTCTTCACCTTATCTAACAATTCATCCATTTCATTATCGGTCATAATTAGCGGCGGCGTTAACGCCAGCGTATCAGCCGTAATGCGGATCATAATACCATGATCGCGGAAGCCTTTATCCATCGCGTCATAAGCGCGCTTGCCGACGCCATCGGGATGAGGAGCCAAGTCAATCGCTGCGACCAAACCAATCGTCCGAATATCGAGCACGTTGGGCAAATCTTGTAGCGTTGACATCAACGCATCCATCCAAGCCTGCTCACGCTTCCGCGTCTTTTCGAACAAGTCTTCCTCTCGATAAATATCGAGTGTCGCAAGGCCTGCCGCCGCTGCGAGCGGATGGCCAGAATAAGTATAGCCGTGGAAGAGCTCGATCGCGTGCTCGGGGCCCTTCATGAAGGCATCATGCACCTTCTTGCTCGCAATCACACCGCCCATCGGCACGGTGCCGGAATTCACGGCCTTCGCGAAGCAAATAAAATCAGGCGTTACACCAAAGCGTTCTGCAGCGAAGGCATGACCGAGGCGGCCAAAGCCCGAGATCACCTCGTCAAAAATCAGCAAAATATCGTGCTTAGTGCAGATCTCGCGCAAGCGCTTCAAATAGCCCTTTGGCGGCGGCAAAACGCCGGTTGATCCAGCCATCGGCTCGACAATCACCGCTGCGATGGTCGAGGCATCGTGCAAGGTCACGATTCGCTCGAGCTCATCGGCCAAATGTGCGCCCCATTCCGGCTCACCCTTGGTGAAGGCCTGCTCTTTGCGGTTATAGGTGTGCGGCATATGGTCCACGCCGGTCAGCAAGCCGCCGAAGAATTTGCGATTATTTACAATCCCGCCAACGGAAATGCCGCCGAAGCCAACGCCATGGTAACCCCGCTCGCGGCCAATCAGCCTGGTCTTTGAGCCCATTCCCCGCACATTCCAATAGGCGAGCGCCATTTTGAGCGCCGTATCGACCGCTTCCGAGCCGGAATTGCAGAAAAACACGTGGTCAAGTGTCTCGGGCGCCATAGCGGCAATCCGCGAGGCTAACGCAAAGGCAGTTGGATGGCCGAAGTTAAAAGAGGGTGAAAAATCAAGTTCAGCCGCCTGCTTTTGGATGGCATGAACAATTGATTCCCGGTTATGCCCAGCATTGCAGCACCAAAGTCCCGCAGCGCTATCCATGATTTTCTTGCCTTCCGGCGTCAAATAATACATGTCTTTTGCCCCAGAAATCATTCTGGGATTTTTCTTAAAGGCACGATTTGCAGTAAAAGGTAACCACCACGCTTCTAAATCATTTGGAACCGCATCACGGCGGGAAGATTGATCAAATGCTAGCGACATCGTGTACCTCTTCTTCAAATTAGTGTGCGTTGTGTATCCTGTAGCCTATTCGGCGCGTACCTACCCTATCAGCGCTTGCCGAGCGCGGGAAGTCCTCCGTCGGCGCTCGTCGACAACACTTGTGTCCAATCGCGGGCGTAAAGCGGGGATCGCTGCTATGGACTGCAGGAAGACGCAGAATGCCCGAACTCGCACCCGAAAAGGTGGAAAGGAACGAAGCCTTCGCGGCACTCGACAAAATACTTGCGTCTGAAGAATTCACGTCGTCCCCCCAACTCTCTGCCTTTTTGACCTTTTCGGTACAGCAAACGCTGAATGGCCAAGGCCCGGCGCTCAAGGCCTACACAATCGCAACCGAAGTATTAAGCCGCCCCGCTAATTTTGATCCCCAAAATGATCCGATCGTCCGCGTTGAAGCTACCCGTTTGCGGCGAGCCATTGATCGGTATTATGCGAATGATGGCGCCAAAGACGGCCTCAGAATCACGATGCCACGCGGCGGCTATTCCGTCTCTTTCATTGAATCGTCCAACGATCCATCACCTGCATCCACACCACGCGCCTACCAACCAACACGAGAAAAGCGTCCCTTTAACGTTAAGGCACCTATCATTATCGTTGTGCTTCTGATTGCTTCGACAGCTGCCGCCACCATTGGTTGGAAAAATTGGTCAACAATCTTTCCCGAGAGCTCAAGCACCGGGTCATTGAATACCAATAATGGTGGAACAGTTACCCGCCCCCCTTCAAACACGACTAAGCCAAACAACGCGCCAAAACCCGCAAATTGGAAACCTCGCATTGCCGCTTTTTCAATTACATCAGATTCATATGCCAATAACTTGATGCATGAAATCGGCGATGTTCTGTCACGCTTCGACGGCATTATGGTTTTTGATGAAACCGCGATGACCGATCAAGCCGCCGATGATTTGTATCAACTCGATGGACGACTAAAGCCGGGTGTTACAGACCGCGTCGATATCCGCTTGTTCCATACCGCATCGCATCGCACCGTCGTTGTGCGAACTGCGACTCTGCCAAAAGATGAGATTTCGCTTCAGGAACTCGCAAAAAAATTGGCCATCTTCATTGGTGGGCGCGACGGCATTGTCCTATCGGATGCCTTACCGGCGCAAATGGATGGTATCAGCCAGCCGATTAATCCACGCACCTGTCTGTCTGTTTCCAATGCAGCCATTAAAATTAAAGAACCGGAGCTCATGGCAACTGCTCGATCTTGTCTTGATGGCCTTCTCAAGCACGCAACCAATAGCGGAATGCTCTACGCCATTTCTGCTGATTTAAGACGCCATGAAAAGCAAGCCGATTTGGCAACAGCAGAAAAAGAAGCCCAGTTGGCGCTCGCCCTAGATCCACAAAATGTTCGCGCCATGCATGTCTTGAGTGAACTCATCGACGCAAAAAATCCCGGATTGGCGTTAAGACTCGGTGATTTAGCGGTCGAACTCAATCCGTACGATCCCGTCATCGCCCATTCGCAAGCCGATCGTTTGCGTGCAGCCGGCCTAATAGGTCGCGCAGATCGTCTCGAAAACGAACTGATCGGCGTTGAATAAGCCCGCCCCGATCAAACACCAATATGCGCCTGATATCCGGCCTTGGTCACAGCCTGTGCGAGATCTGCGGCAGGTGCCATTGTGACAGCCTCAACGCGACCGGTCCCCAAATCAATCTCAACGGCTGCCGCAGGGTCCGCTTTACGGATCACACGCTTAACGGCTTCGACACAGCCGCCACAGGTCATGCCTTCAACATTCAAGACAATTTTCTCTGGAGCACCCGACATGACACCACCTCTTATTTTGTTAACAAGGCACTTTGGTTTACGTAACGTTATGTTAGAATAACGAATCAGGTCATTTTAAAGCAATATTTGTATTTTAACGTGGTATCTTCATAGTGATCCGCAAGGCATGGTATGAAATTAAACCTACCCTTTTTAGCGAAAACGTCGGAAAACACGCTCATTGGATTGGTTTTTGCGGCCATTTTCATCACCGGGATAGGTATTTTCTCACTATCAGCCTCGGTAATCGTCTCATCCGCCTTTTTATCTGTTTCTTCACTTGCGGCCTATATTGTCGCGAAACAACGCAATGACAGCCACGCCGCCCGCATTAACAGCAACCCGGAAGTCTTAGAAGCCTTCAATCGCCGACTTGCGATGGTCGAGGGTTCGATGAAAACCATCGAAACGCGCGTGTCATCCATAGACAACGCGATCCACGCCCAAGTGACACGGCAAATGGAGCCGCTGGTCAATACGGTTCAATTATTAGCCGATATTATTGACCATCAACATCGCCAATCACCACCAAAAGATAATCCTCAACCGGCGCCCGTCAAAGAGCCGAGCTTTAATCCGCTGCAACAGCGCCGGGTGGAAGCCGTTATTCGCGAAAACCTGCAATCCGGCCGGATCGTTACGAAGACGCAAGATATCGTCGCCTTGCCGACCTCCCGACCCGCCTACCGTGTGCTTCATGCGACTATCAACGATCAGTTGCCAAACCCCGTCAACGAGGATGGGTTGAGACAACTAGGGCTGGGGTCCTCCCTCATCCAGCTTTTTGACCGCGTGCGCTTTGCCCATGCCTTTGAAACTGCGGCGCAATTGGCCATGTCCGCCGATAGCCCGGTCCTTGTGTGCCCACTGACGCTTGAAACATTGGACGATGGGATCGCGGGGGCGGAAATTGCCGAATTGCTGCAACGCCGGCCAGCCATTGCCAAGCGGCTCTGCTTCTTGTTGAACGAAGATACACTGTTCCTTGATACGGGCATCGCCGGGCAAAATATGCGGAACCTCATCCGGGCCGGGTGCCGTTTTGCGTTTCATCTTAAAAACGATATCCGCATCGATCCCTATATCCTGCAAAGCCGGGGCGTATCGCTGTTATTGGTCCCGGCCTCGCTTATTTTGGCGGCGCGGGACGGTAAAATCCAAACCGATATCGATCCGATGGATCTGGTTCATTTGCTCGATCGCCACGATATCGATCTCGGTATTTCTCAGATCAAGACCGATGGCGATTTGAGAGCCATCCGCGCCATGGGCATTAATCTTATTTTGCGGACAGCGGAACAGGATCATCAACAACGCGGCGTCAAACTTCGGCCCGAACCTCAATTGGCATCGCCAAGGCTGCCCCGCGTACGGGAGAAAAACGACCAACAAACCGAAATCATCCGGCTTGAGCCAGAACCGCTCAAAGCGAGATTACGCCGTATGTCGGCTTGACAGCCAAGCCCGTCCAGCCGATAGCCGCCTCACCTTTTTCGACAAGCAGCGGCGGTTCCCCCATGACCAAGACATCCCAAATGCCCGTGATCCTCGGCGGAATTTCATCCATCGCCGCTCAATATGACGTAATTTTATGTGATATATGGGGCGTTTTACACAATGGCGTTAAAGCCTATGCCTCCGCCTCAGAGGCCCTAACCCACTATCGGCAGCAAGGTGGAAAAGTGATCCTGGTCTCCAATGCGCCGCGCCCAGCATTCGATGTTGTGGGCCTTTTGGATGGCATGGGCGTCGCCCGTTCCGCTTATGACGGCATTGTCACATCGGGCGACGTAACACGCTCCATGCTTTCATCCGGCACGTGGAAACGCTATTATTGGCTTGGCCCACAACGCGATGGCGGGTTGTTTCAAGGCCTGACGATTGAGCAAGCTTCCCTCAATGAGGCGGACGTCATTGTCTGCACGGGTCTCTTTGATGACGCGACCGAAACGCCGGACGATTATCGCGCTTTTATAGAAGAAGCGCGCGCGCTTAATTTACCGTTTTTATGCGCCAATCCCGATATTCTGGTCGAACGCGGCGGCGAATTAATTTATTGCGCCGGTGCCATCGCTGGACTTTATGAAACATCCGGCGGCGAAACCCTTTATTCCGGCAAGCCCTATCGGCCGATTTATCACGCAGCACTGGATGTCGCAGCATCGCTTTTAAAACGCCAGCCTGATCTCTCACGCACGCTGATGGTAGGTGACGCCATCCGCACCGATGTCGCAGGTGCCAACGGCATGGGATGCGACTCGCTCTTCGTACTGCGCGGCATCCACATGCATGAATTGGGGCTCGATAAAGGTGCCTTAAGCGATGGTAGCTTTGCTGAATTCATCGCGCGTTCGGCGTTTAAACCAACCCACGCGATTGATACGCTAAGCTGGTAGGCAACCGCCTTTCGCCCTATCGATAGACTTTCATGGCTTCGAGCTTCGACGCCAAAAGCTGGGTCGAGAAAGGGGCGATTGCATAAGCGTTCACACCTGCATCCATCGCATCAAAAAACTGCTGTGGCTCGGGATCAGCCGTCACCACCATCACCGGCATGTCGGCAAGCATCGGATCGCCCCGCACCGTACGAAGCAATTCATTGCCTCCCATCGGCTCCATATTCCAATCCGTGATAAAAACATCGGGCTTGGCCTGTCGTAATTTATCAAGCGCATCAACGGGGTTCGTTAGCCCCTCCATTTGAACAATGCCGATTTCACCCAGCATCCGCTTTAAAACCGGCGTTGCCGTCTCTTTCGGATCAAGAATAAGGACCGAAAAAGTAGGATCCACTTTCAACATCGCATAACTCCAAATCTACAAACCAACACACCTCTTATAGGGATGAGCGGTAAACGAAGGGGCGTTCCATTCGTTCAAATCTTAAAAATGCTCGTACCAAAGAAACATGCACGAACCTCTTGACCCAACGCGCCGCAGACGCCACCGTCCGCCGCATATATGATTTGCCTCGAAGTCTATTGGTACCAATGTCAGATTTAGCCTCATCTTCCGGCTCAAAAGCCCCCCGACTCACCGTTTGGCGCGGGAATGGTGCTCTACCAGCCGCGCTTAAGCGCCCCATCGTGGTGATCGGCAATTTTGACGGGCTGCATCGCGGCCATCGCGCGGTCATCGAGGCGGGCCGGTCGCTCGCAAAAGAGCAGGGCCGTCCCCTCACCGTTTTGACCTTCGACCCGCACCCAAGAAGCTATTTCCGTCCCGAAGAGCCCGTTTTCCGGCTCACCCCGGATCCGTTAAAGGCCGCAATCTTAGGCCATTGGGGCGTCGACGGCCTCATTATACTGACGTTTGATGCCGCCATGGCTGCGACAACGGCAGAAGATTTTATCGAAAACACGCTTTTCGGCACGATCGACGCGGCTGGGATTGTCATCGGCCATGATTTCCATTTTGGCAAAGGCCGTCAGGGATCACCAAGCTTTATGGCGGAAAGGGCCAAAGCCGGCGGTCGCGCCGCGGCAATCGTTCCACCGCTCACCGCCTTTGACGAGCCAGTCTCGTCGACCGCCATCCGCAGCGCCTTGGCCGAAGGCGATTTGCCGCATGCCAACCATCTTCTGGGCTACCGCTATCTGTTTCAGGCCGAGGTCCGCCATGGCGAAAAAATCGGCCGGACGCTCGGTTTTCCCACCGCCAATCTCCGTTTACCCGCTGAGAATGGCCTGATGGAGGGGATTTACGCCGTCCGCGTCGAGGTCGACGGCAAAGTATATGACGCGGTAGCAAGCTATGGCCGCAGGCCGACTTTCGACAATGGCGCGCCGCTTTTCGAGTTTTGGCTCATGGATTTTTCAGGCGATCTCTATGGCAAGACATTGACGGTAGAATGCGTCAAACGCCAGCGCGGCGAGCTGAAATTCGACGGTATCGAGCCTTTAATTGCCCAAATGCACAAGGATGCCGCCGAGGCCAAGGCTATTTTGGCCACCCCGATCGATGCCGCCGCGCCTAGCCTATTGCCGATGTGACGTTTTCTGCATCGAATTATGGCTTCTTAAACCAGAATGCGCTATTCGGCTGATCTCCTTTTGAATGAAGCCGTCCTTGAGTAGCCCAAAGCCATGACCGATACCGCCCAAAAGCGCGATTATTCCGAGACCCTTTTCCTGCCCCAGACGGAATTTCCAATGCGGGCCGGCCTACCGCAGCGCGAGCCGGAGATTTTGGCGCGCTGGAACACAATCAACCTTTACAAGCGCCTTAGGGAAACCTCCGCGGGCCGCCCGCGCTTCGTGCTGCATGACGGCCCCCCTTACGCCAACGGCAACATCCATATCGGCCACGCGCTTAACAAGGTACTGAAAGATCTGGTCACCCGCAGCCAGCAAATGCTCGGCTTTGATTCCAATTACGTCCCCGGCTGGGATTGCCATGGTCTTCCGATCGAATGGAAGATCGAAGAGCAATACCGCGCCAAGGGCAAAAACAAAGACGAAGTCCCCGTCATCGAATTCCGCAAAGAGTGCCGGAATTTCGCCGAGCACTGGCTTTCCGTGCAGCGCGAAGAATTCAAGCGCCTCGGCATTACGGGTGATTGGGATAACCCCTACTCCACCATGGCCTTCCACGCCGAAGCCCAAATTGCCCGCGAGATCATGAAGTTCAAGGATAACGGCTTGCTCTATCGCGGCTCGAAGCCCGTGATGTGGTCGGTGGTGGAGAAGACCGCTCTGGCTGAGGCCGAGATTGAGTATCACGACCATACGAGTGATATGGTTTGGGTGAAGTTTCCGGTGACAACCGGCGCTTATTCCGGTTTTGCATCGGTAGTCATCTGGACAACAACACCGTGGACACTTCCGGGCAATCGCGCGATTTCATACTCGCACAAAATTTCCTATGGCCTCTATGAAGTCACCGCGAATGAACGCGACTTCGGTCCGAAAGTAGGCGAAAAATATATCCTTGCCAACAAACTTGTCGAAGCAGTTGCAGGCTCAGCCAAGATCACGCTCGCCCATGTTTCCAATATTCCGGCTGATGCGTTCGATACCATGGTTTGCGCACACCCTCTCGCATCGCTCGGGTATGACTTCGCAGTCCCATTGCTTGATGGCGATCACGTCACCGATGATGCCGGTACAGGCTTCGTCCATACAGCCCCTTCGCATGGTCGCGAAGACTTTGAAATCTGGATGGCGAATGGTCGCCAACTCACCGAACGTGGAATCGATACGCGCATCCCTTTCACCATCGATGATGACAGCGTTTATACGAAAGAGGCTCCCGGCTTCGAAGGCAAACGCGTCATCACCGAGAAGGGTGACAAAGGTGACGCCAACGAAGCCGTCATCAAAGCGCTCATCGATAACAATGCACTCGTCGCTCGGGGTCGCTTGAAGCATCAATATCCGCATTCATGGCGCTCGAAAAAGCCAGTGATTTTCCGCAATACGCCGCAATGGTTTATTGCGATGGACAAACCAGCGTCCGAGCTTGGCAATCAATCACTCCGTGCTGTCGCTTTTGATGCGATCAAGAAAACCGAATGGGTTCCCGCAACAGGTGAAAACCGCATCACGGGCATGATCGAGAACAAGCC
>CANGPL010000066.1 GCA_947455725.1 Hyphomicrobiales bacterium
AATTTTCTTGGACGCTTTACGCTAGACGCAGGACGCTCGAACACACCCACCAATTCAACATGCGATGAATGCCGAAACTGATCAACCGGCGTCACCGATACCAGCCGATATCCCCCTCTGACAAGCAATTCTGCATCACGAACAAAGGTCCCGAGATGACATGACACCGATACGACAAGCGGAACGGCAGACGTCGCAATCACCCGCATCTGCGCTTCAGCGCCCGCGCGTGGCGGATCTAAAACAATGGCATCGAATTTTTTGAGATCAAGACTTGTAAGCGGTCGACGAAACAAATCGCGCGCTTCCACAGAAATCGGCTTCAAACCTTGTGTCTCGCGCACCGCACGCTGCAAAGCGGCAACAGCGGGCGCATTCGATTCAACCGCATGCACACTTGCCGTTTCAGCGATCCGCAAAGCAAAAGTTCCAATACCGGAAAAGAGATCGGCTACCTTTGTCGATTTCTGCAATGCTTCTGTTACGAGCTGAGCCAAAACCTCTTCGCCCTTTTGCGTCGCTTGCAAAAATCCACCGGGTGGCAAAGGAACTCGCGCACGTCCAATCGCAATTTCAGCGCGCCGACGCTCAACAATAATATCGCCATGAACCGAAAGGCGCGCCACGTCATAATGCTCGGCATCATTGGCAAGCGTGCGACGTAATTGCGCGCTCACCGCACCATAACCACGCAAATCGACATCAAGCCCACCAAGTGTTTCCGTCACACCCACATCAATCGGCTTGCCGGAAGAAGCTAATCGTGTCGCAAGTGGTAACGCAATTTCTGCCGCGCGCTTCAAGCCATCCGTCAGTAAAGGGCAATGCTCGACCGGAATAAGATCATGTGAACGCGCACGCATAAAGCCAAGCTCAACGCCGCTCTCTGTCCGTCGTGCATGAAACGTCACGCGCCGTCGTCCATCGCCATGGGCCGCAACCAGCGGCGCGACAAGATCGCCCGCTTTCAAAGGCGCCATCGCCTCAACCACCAAACCACGCTTCCAGGCCGAATAGGTTTCCTCATCCGCCTCTTGCATGAGGCAACCGCCACAGCTTCCAAACAAAGCACAGATCGGCGCAATGCGATGCGGTGATGCGGTCTCAATGTCTAAAATCTCGGGCTCACCATAAGCAAGATCAACCAGAACACGATCACCCGGTACCGCACGCGGCACATAAACCGGACCCTTTGGCCCCTCAGCGACGCCATCACCTTTGCTACCCAAGCGAAGAATATCAAGGCTTATATTCGTCACTTTATTTTCTCCGCTGCTATTAAAAACTCGACATTGCCATCGCCACCTTCAATCGGCGAGCGGATCAAACCCAAGCTCTGCCAGCCGAGCGAAACGATCTGCGCCTCAATTCGCGCGACGGCCTGATCACGGGCATGATCATCTTTAACGAGCCCCTTTTTGAGAAACGCACGGCCCACTTCAAATTGCGGCTTGATCAATGCCACAAACAAGCCACCCGTATCAGCCAGAGCCAATACATTTGGCAACACAAGCGCTAGCGAAATAAAGCTCACATCAAATACAATGAGAGAAGGCAGTTCGGTTACATCCTCACGCGTTAATCGCCGCGCATCCGTGCCTTCGAGCAACGTCACACGCGGGTCATCCGTTAAAGACGCGTGAAATTGCGCGTGGCCGACATCAACAGCCACAACATGTCTCGCACCATGCTTTAAAAGTACGTCGGTAAAGCCGCCGGTCGATGCGCCAATATCAAGGCAATACCGCCCCGAAGCATCAATCTTAAAATGATCAAGTGCGGCCTTAAGCTTAACCCCGCCGCGCGATACCCATGGATGCTCTTCACCAGCGACAATCTCCGCATCGCTTGCAACCGCCGAGGATGCTTTGAGAATGGCCACACCATTCGCGGTCACAAGTCCAGCAGCAATGGCCGATTGCGCGCGCGCACGGCTTTCGTAAAAGCCGCGTTCAACAAGCAATAAATCGGCGCGCAGGCGTGTGCTCATCCCTGCCTTAAAGCAAGTCTGAGCTTACAAGTCCAATCGAAGCTTTAATCGGGTAGCGGAATAAACTCATATTCGCCCGGCACCGTATCGAAACGGCCCGATTTCCACTCCGCTTTCGCCTGCTCAATCCGCTCTTTGCGCGAGGAGACGAAATTCCACCAAATATGGCGCGGCCCATCCATCGGCTCACCGCCCAACACCATCAATCGGGCATTGGAAAGCGCCAAAACGGAAATCCGGTCGCCCGGCTTGAAAACGAGCAATTGACCTGCACCGAATATATCGCCGGAAATATCAATCTCGCCGGAGACCACATAAATCGCCCGCTCATCATGGGTCGGGTCGAGCGGCAAAATCGCACCCGGCGCCAGTAACGCTTCCGCATACATCACGTCCCATGGAAACGACACTGGCGAGGTTTCGCCATAAAGCGAGCCCATAATCACGCGCACACGTTTGCCTTCGCCCGTAATGCGCGGCAAATCGGCCTCGGCAACATGGGAGAAATCCGGCATAACTTCTTCATGGCTTGCGGGTAACGCCGCCCATGTCTGAATGCCAAACAGCTTCGGTGCCTTAGCCCGCTCCTCAGGAGCGGTACGCTCTGAATGGACAATGCCGCGCCCAGACGTCATCACATTGACCGCACCCGGACGGATTGGCTGCACAACGCCCAACGAGTCACGGTGCATGATCTCGCCATCAAACAAATAGGTAACGGTCGATAGTCCGATATGCGGATGCGGGCGCACATCAAGCCCCTGCCCGAGCAGAAATTCCGCAGGTCCCATCTGATCGAAGAAAATGAACGGACCCACCATTTGCTTGCGCGCAGAGGGCAAAGCACGGCGCACCGAAAAGCCGCCGAGATCCCGCGCGCGCGGCACAATCACGGTTTCAATCGCGTCACAGCTCCAGGCATTTCCGGCGATAGGATCATCATGGTCGGGTTGAGACATAGCAAAACTCCTTGTTGACCATTCTCTCGCCCGAAAGCGCTCAATCTTCAAGGAAACAGATGCAAGCCCCCGCTTGCAGTCCTGCTATTCAGCGTCGAGCGGCGTCGTACCGGTTGGCTTGCCTTGGGCATCCAGCGCGATTTTCTCGATCCGCGCCTCGGCCTTCTTCAACAACGTCTCGCATTGCGCCCTGAGCGCATCGCCGCGGGCATAGAGCGCAATTGAATCCTCAAGCGGCACATCACCCTTTTCAAGGCGGCCAACAATGGTCTCCAATTCGGCCAGAGCCTTTTCAAACGGCAAGGCGGCAATATCGGCAGGAATGGTCTGAGACACGGTCACGAATCCTTCTCGAAAACACAAAACCTTATCGACCAAGCCGCAAAAAGACGCAAGCCGACCTTATACCGGTAGCGCCGTTGTCCGCTTCACCGTTCGAAGCGCCAAGGTCGACTGCACCCGCACGACGCCCGGCAGCCGCGTCACAATATTGCGATGAATCCGCTCAAAATCGGCCGTATCGGCATAAACGACGCGCAAAAGATAATCCGCCGTCCCGGCCAATAAATAACATTCGAGAATTTCCGGATGCTCTCCGACGGCCGACTCAAACTCATCAAGGCTGTTCCGACCCTGCTGGTCGAGTGTGACGAAGACAAAGGCTGTACCCGATAAACCTGCTTCTTTCTCGTCAAGCAGCATCACGGTCCCGCGCACCAAGCCGCGCTCATAGAGCATATTCACCCGGCGCAAACAGGCCGATGGCGACAAATTCACCCGCTCGGCAAGATCGGCATTGGTTATGCCGGCATCCGCCTGAAGCAGCCGTAGAATAGAACGATCACGCGCATCAAGTTCAATCATTCGAATATTTTGCCACATTCAGTCCAATTTGTCGCATAAAATTCTTAAATGACCATCGTCAACGCCCCTAATTCGCGAGAGATTCCACTGCGCCTATGGAAAGATCATTCCATCGAATAACGGTCTTAGGGGGAGGATCATCATGCGCATTGGCGTTCCAAAAGAAATCAAGAACAACGAATTCCGCGTCGGCCTCGTGCCATCATCCGTTGCCGAGCTTGTCCATCACGGCCATCAGGTCACGATTGAGACCAATGCCGGCAATGGCGCAGGTGTAACAGATGCCGACTACGTCGCCGCAGGCGCCAGCATTGCTGCCACTGCTGACGAAATCTTCGCCAACGCCGAAATGATCGTAAAGGTCAAAGAACCGCTGGCCGTTGAGCGTAAAAAGCTCCGCAAGGGACAGCTTCTCTTCACCTATCTTCATCTGGCCCCAGATCCCGAGCAGACCAAGGATTTGCTGGCGTCAGGCGCTACCTGCATTGCGTATGAAACCGTCACCTCGCCAACCGGCGGCCTTCCGCTCTTAACCCCTATGTCGGAAGTCGCGGGTCGCCTCGCTCCACAAGTCGGCGCGCATTGCTTAGAGAAAGCCCAAGGCGGCTTAGGTATTCTCTTGGGCGGTGTACCAGGCGTGCCTGCGGGCAATGTCGTGATTTTAGGCGGCGGCGTTTCAGGTACCCATGCCGCAACCATCGCGCTTGGCATGGGCGCGAATGTCACCGTGGTTGATCGCTCAGCCGATGTGCTCCGCCGCATCTCTGCACAATTTAATGGCGCGGTTCGCACGGTGTTTTCAACGCGCGACGCGGTTAATCAACTCGTGACCACCGCCGATATGGTTATCGGTTGCGTGCTGATTCCAGGTGCTGAAGCACCAAAGCTAATCACCCGCGCGATGCTTAAAACCATGAAGCCGGGTTCGGTCATCGTCGACGTCGCTATCGACCAAGGCGGTTGCTGCGAAACCTCGAAAGCGACAACCCACGCCGAGCCGACCTATGTCGTCGATGGTGTCATTCACTATTGCGTCGCCAATATGCCGGGTGCCGTTGCCCGCACCTCAACCTTCGCGTTGAACAATGGCACGCTGCCTTTCGCTCTCGCGCTTGCCAATAAAGGCTGGAAGCAAGCCAGTATTGACGACAAGCACCTTCGCAACGGCCTCAATGTCCATGACGGCAAGCTGACCTATAAGGCCGTCGCGGATGCGCAAGGGCTAGCCTATACGAGCGCGGAAAGCATACTCGGCCTTTAACGCCAACCCCTTAAAAGGTACCGCTTAAGCCCCCTCAGCGTTAGAGGGGGCTTTTTTATTGAATGATGAGTGCTGCTTAACGCCAAACGAGACCAAAAAGATCTTGACAAATTGTACCGTTGGTTGGTACATTAACTCATAATAGCTGATAGTACCCTGCACGGGTCGATCCATCATGATTTTATCTTTTCGGGATAAGTGGTTATCTAATTTCTACTTAAACGATGTTCGCTCCCGCTATATTCCCACGGAATTGGAGGATCGTCTTTTTCGTAAACTTCAAATGATCGATGACTCAACAACAGATCAGGATTTGAGGGTGCCGCCTAGCAATCATTTCGAAAAGCTTCGTGGCGCTTTATCTGACTACCATTCTATTCGTATCAACAATCAATGGCGGCTTATTTTTATTTGGAACGGTACCAAAGGCGAAGCTTCTAACCTTTATCTTGACAATCATAGCTATCGATAAAAGTGGATACGATCATGATCACAAAGCGCAAGCCAGCAGGTATTGGTGAAATATTAAACGAGGAATTCATCCGTCCATTAGGCCTAACACAGGGCGAATTGGCGGATGCGATGGGTGTGCCTCGGAAGCATGTCAACGAATTATGCAATGATCGCCGCGCGGTAACAGCATCGACCGCGCTTATTCTCGCCCGTGTTTTTAACAATAGCCCAGAGTTTTGGCTGAATATTCAACGCCGAATTGATCTCTGGAATGCACTGAATTCGCCACAGGAAAAGCGCCGCATTTCACGAGCAAGGCAGCTCGAAGTTTCGCTTTGAAACTATCGCATAGCTGCCCTATCCCCGCTTACCCACCCGCAAGCCCGGTGCAGGTCGCTCCTGCAACACATCGCGCCTAAACCGAAATAATGCAGCCGGTCTTCCGCGAGTCGTGGTTTGGCTTCCGGTCGGCTCGACAAGCGCGGTTGTTTCAACAAGTCGCCGGAAATTCTGCTTATGCAAATGGCGACCTGAAATCGACTCAACCGTGCTCTGCAAGGACGTTAGCGTAAAACTCGGCGGCATTAATTCAAACACAACGGGACGATATTTTAACTTCGCCCGCAAGCGTCCCATAGCGGTCGCAAGAATGCGTCGATGATCATGCCGCATCGGCTCGCCAAACCGCCTTGCGGTATCAGCATCGATCGCGCCGGGGCGCCCATCGCGTCCCGCTTCAAACACGAGCCCCGCTTCATAAAGTAGCTCGTAGCGATCAAGCACCTTTTCTTCATCCCACGGGCCTTGATCGGTACCAAAGCAAAACCGCAGCCGCTCCACGCGCGAGAGCGGCCTCGCCTTCATCTCCGCCTTTTCCGCTTCACTATCTTGCGCCCAACGATTAAGCCTCGGAAAAATTTCACGATCCAGAATCGGAGGCCGTCCACCGCGCCAATCTTCCCATGGAAAAAACCGATACCAAGGCCTAAAAGCCGCCGTTTTGGGCCGTTCCTCTGCCTTGGCAGCCACGCGCGTTAAAGCTAAATATCCAATCGAGACAACATGCGGCGCGCCATCATTAGGCCTGTCATGCCGACCGCGATCGGCAAAAGTATAAAGCTGCTCTACATAACCCAATGAAAGACCCGATTGCTCGGCAACAAAGGCTCTTAAGGCAATCTCAAGCGTACGATGCGAGAGCGGATCAAAACTGCCATAAGGCAGGCCATCTTCGCCACCTTCAACACGGCCCGCGAGAATTTGTGGTGCATCGCCTTCCACTGCAACAATAGCAGCGGCCAATCCAATCTCGATGGGTGTTTCAGGGTGCCGTTCACTCATCGCGATTAATCATACACAAGCTCGAACGGCGTACCTTCAAACGCATCCGCACCACGGCCAATATCAGCAATAGCCGCGATCATTCGCCCCTTACGATCCAAGATCGTATCGGCCAGCGCGATCAAGCGCGGATTGGGTGTTGCACTTGGCGATGCAGCGCGTAACCGCGTCGCCAAATGTACTTCGTCCAACTTCGGATTAAGCACGCTTGCAGCGATATAGGCGGACGCTGTTGAGCGACTAATGCCCGCCCAGCAATGGATAACCATCGGATTAACCCGGTCCCATGCTTTCACAAACGCGATCAATTGCTCGACATGCTCGGCACCAGGAAGAATATGACCTTCCATCGGCGCTGTAATATCGCTGGCAATGAGTTTGAGATGCTGCGTCGAGGCAATACCATCAGGGCTTGGCACCCCGGCGGCTTCGGTCAATAGAGTGACGACATGTTTCGCACCGGTTTTATCCACCGTCTCCTGCAAGCGCGATAAAGAGCAGACATGTAATTTTGCCATTAGCGCGCTTCTACCTCTAAAAACCGTTCCATAAACCGTGCCTTCGCTTCATCCGCCGTCCACGGCGTTATCAATAGCGTATAGTCCGCAAGGATGACAGGCGGTTGACCAAAAAGCCGAACGGCTTCGTCCTCATCAAATCCAGCAAGCTGCGTCGCTTCCAGATAGGCGGCGATTTGATCCGCCTGCTTGATACGTTTCATCAGTGCTTGCGGTACATGCGCCTTCAATCCAAACCGAAGATAGATGGCTGACAAAAGGCGATGTTCTACCGCTTTGTAATCGCCGCCCATCACCGCTTTAAACGGCGAGATCATATCGCCTACGACATATTCCGGCGCATCATGCAGCAAGGCTGCTAATTGCTCCTCGCGAGTAGCTTTTCCATCCGCCGAGAATATCGCCTCAACAAGCAATGAATGCTGCGCAACAGAGAAAATCGACGGCCCAATCGTTTGCCCATTCCATCGCGCCACCCGCGCCAAACCATGGGCGATGTCTTCCAATTCAATATCAAGCGGCGATGGATTTAAAAGATCCAACCTCCGCCCCGATAACATGCGTTGCCAAGCGCGCGGCGTTTCCTGCTTGCGTAACGCCATCAGAGCTTACGCTCCAAAAGCTTTACCTCCTCGTGCCGAAAGCAGCCGACAAGATGATCATTCACCATACCCACCGCCTGCATAAAGGCGTGCACAATCGTAGGCCCACAAAAATTAAACCCACGCTTTTTCAAATCTTTTGAAATACGCGCCGATAAAGCCGTCTCGGCGGAAATATCCGCCATGCTCCGAGGGGTATTTTGAATAACGCGACCATCGGTGAAATTCCAAAGATAATTAGAAAATCCTTGGTTACCTTGCAGATCAAGATAGACGCGCGCGCTTTTCACCGCACTCTCGATTTTACCGCGATGGCGAATAATGCCCGCATCCATAACAAGGCTTTCGATTTTTTGCGGCGAATAGCGAACCATTTTATCCGCATCAAACCCATCAAAAGCCACGCGAAAATTGTCACGCTTCCGTAAAATCGTAATCCAACTCAAACCTGCCTGAAAACCATCGAGAATAAGCTTCTCAAACAAAGCCCGATCATCATATTCCGGCACGCCCCAATCGGTATCATGATAGGCAACATAAAGCGGATCCGTTCCGGGCCACGGACAACGGTTTTTGCCATCCGGATGCTCGATTAAACCTTTGCTCATGATGCGCCTGCTATATCAAACTTAATCCAATCGCGGGGCTCAACGCTGAAGGCATGGCCATCAGCCGATAAAGCCTCACCCGCCGCAAGCGCCTCGGCCATACGGTCTAACCGTAAAAGCCCAATCGCCAAACCGTCACGGGTTGATGACCCAATACGACCACAAATCTTTTGACCGGCCATCGCCTCGGTCCCCTCGGGCACATTCGCGCCATCGACAAATCGAAGAGGCACACAACGCGAGCGTGCCGTGCCACGGTGCTGCATGCGGGACACAACTTCCTGTCCCACAAAACAACCCTTTTTGAAATCAACCCCCTTCAGCTGGTCCATATCGGCCTCATGCGGAAAAGCGTCACCATAAATAAAATCATGCCCGCCTTCTGGAACACCCAGCGCGATACGATGCGCGTGATAATCAGCTTCCAAGGAAAGTGGCTCCGGCAACCGATCCGATTGTACGATGATACGATCACCAAGTGCTGCCAAACGGGGATCGGTAAACCGCACGACACCCTGAACAGTAGCGCCGTCATCCGCCCATACGGCCAAAACCGCCAAATCATCACTGCGGTCAATGACATCAACTTTCGCCCGCAATTTATAAAAGCCAAGCCTGCGTACAAAATCAGCGGCGAGCACACGCGGGCAGTCGATTAAAAAGCCGTCACCACTGGCAACGATCAAGCCATCCACGATAATCTTGCCCTGCGGCGTTAAAAGCGCGCCATACCGCGCCTCCCCTGTTTGGAGCCCATCAACGGAAACGGTGAGCAAATTATCCAGAAAAGATACAGCATCCGGACCTGATACGCTGATGAGGCCGCGATTAACGAGAAGGCTGATCGGCATTCGTTACTTTCCGTAAAAATCAAGAATTCCTAAACATCTGATGAGGTCGTTTTATTACTCAATGACTTTTGTAATATCTACCAAAGCCGCTCTCAGTTCAGGTAAATAATCGTGGACGACTCGCCAAATGACATCTGGTGCAACACGCTGATATTCATGCCGTAGTATGTTTCCTATACCAGCAATGTCTTTCCAACGAATAACCGATTGTTCGTGCTTTAGATCGTTCGGTATATGGCGACTCGCCTCGGAAATAATTTCGACACCGCGTTCAATCGCAGAACGCAAAATCCAAGACTTGGCAAATTCATCAAAGCTAACCCCGTTGAGCGCATCGTTGATTCCGTCAATCGCTTCAAGCATGTCATATACACGAAGCAAGGCAGATCGGGACGTCATCAAAAAACACGCTCAGCCTGTTGCTCAATCCCGTGACGGATCAAGGGGTGCAAGCCGCTGCGCGTTGTCAAATCAACGCGCACCCCTAAACCCTCCTCCAAGATCCTCTTGGCGGCAACGAGATCAAGCGCATTAAAGGGGCCAGATGGGTCAATATCCAGAAAAACATCTATATCGCTGGCGGAAGACGCCTCCCCCCGAACCGTTGATCCATATAAAAACAACCCCGTCCCTCCCATCGCCTTAAGGGCGGGGGCGAATGTCTTTAGTTTGGAAACGGCATCTACTTTGTTCATAGGATCATTCTATACGGGAAGCGGCTCTGTCGCTATATGAGAAATAAACCGCCATTCAAAGCTTACCATCAGCCGCTGGAGAAAATTCCTATGTCCCAGACCTTCGACACCATTTTCAAAGGCGGCACCGTCGTCAATCAAGACGGGATCGGGATCATGGATATTGGCGTGAAGAACGGTCAAATCGCAGCGCTTGGCTCGCTTGACCCGAAAACAGCCGGCGAAGTGGTTGATTGTACCGGCCTTCACGTGTTGCCCGGCGTGATCGATACCCAGGTTCATTTCCGGGAACCGGGCTTAACCCATAAAGAGGATCTCGAATCGGGCTCCCGCGCCGCTGTCATGGGGGGCGTGACCGCCGTTTTTGAAATGCCGAATACCGATCCTCAAACCACAAATGCCGAGGCGCTGGCAGATAAGGTTAAACGCGGCACCCACCGTATGCATTGTGATTTCGCCTTTTGGGTCGGCGGTACGCATGACAATGTAAAGCATATTCCTGAGCTTGAGCGGCTTCCCGGTGCCGCAGGGATTAAAGTGTTTATGGGTTCTTCGACCGGCTCGCTGCTTGTGGAAGATGATGAAGGCGTAACCGCCATTTTAGAAAAAACCAGCCGCCGCTCCGCCTTTCACTCGGAAGATGAAATGATGCTGCGCGCGCGCAAAGATTTGCGCGTCGAAGGCGATCCATCCTCACATCCGATCTGGCGCTCGCCGGAAGTTGCCCTCCGCTGCACCGAGCGCCTTGTCCGCATCGCCCATGCAACAGGCGCGAAAATCCACGTGCTGCATATTTCAACGGCAGAAGAAATCGTTTTTCTTGCCAACCACAAAGATGTCGCAAGTTGCGAAGTCACACCGCATCACCTCACCATTGATGGCGATGAAGCCTATAAGAGGCTCGGCACTCTCGTGCAGATGAATCCGCCGGTTAGAGGCGCTAATGTACGCGATGCGCTTTGGCATGGCGTGTCGCAAGGTGTCGCCGATGTCTTGGGCTCGGATCACGCGCCTCATACACTCGAGGAAAAAGCCAAACCCTATCCGAATTCGCCCTCCGGCATGACAGGCGTTCAAACGCTTGTGCCCATGATGCTCGATCACATCAACAAAGGCCATATGAGTTTGCAACGCTTCGTCGACATGACGAGCGCAGGCCCGCAAAGACTGTTCGGCATTGTCAATAAAGGCCGCATCGCAAAAGGCTATGATGCCGATTTGACCATCGTTGATTTAAAACGCCGCGCGACGATCACCAATCAATGGATTGCCTCAAAATGTGGTTGGACGCCCTATGATGGTGTCAGCGTTCAAGGCTGGCCCATCGGCACCATTGTGCGCGGTCACCGCGTGATGTGGGAAGGTGAACTGATCGAAGCTTCACAAGGCGAAACGATACACTTTATCTAATCATAACGGATTCGAAGTAACAACGTTTGCGGCGCGTTTCAAAATCGCGCCCAATCCTTTTGTCACCGCTATGCCACCAATCGCATGCGGATCAGCCCATTGCACAAAAGGCGCTTCAGGCCCCGTCACCGGCTCGCCTTCGACCCATTCGGCGGCAAACGCATTCACCACAAAATGCCGCCGGATTTTGCCACTCTCATCGCGATCAATTACTTCGACATGTCCGGCAAATCCGATGATACGTGCGGATATACCAACCTCTTCCTTCAATTCACGAAGGGCCGCTTCCTCTAAGGTTTCACCAATTTCAACAAGCCCGCCCGGCAGCGAATAAATCGGCGCGTGCTCGGTGTTCACTCGCGCGGCGAGCAGTACCTTACCGTCTCGAAAAACCGCAACGCTCGCGCCAATCAAAGGCCGTTGCGGGTAGAGCCGATCACTCATACGTGCTGGCCACCATTAATGTGAATTTCAGCACCATGCACATAGCTCGATTGATCCGAGCAAAGGAAGTAAATCGCCTTGGCGACCTCTTCCGGCGTACCAAGGCGACGCATCGGAATTTGCTCCACAATCTTGTCCGTGCCGGGCGATAAAATCGACGTATCAATTTCACCGGGCGAGATTGAATTCACCCGAATACCCAGAGGACCAAAATCAGACGCCATTTCGCGCGTCAAACCCGCCAATGCGGCTTTCGATGTTGCATAGGCCGAGCCCGCAAAAGGGTGCACCCGCGAGCCCGCAATCGAGGTGACATTCACCACCGATCCCTTAGCCGCCTTTAGCTCGTTTAAAAGCCCGCGTGCCAGCATCATCGGCGCGAAAAAATTTACCTGAAACACGCGCTGCCAATCGTGCAGTTCTGTATTGAGCGTTCCTAAGCGCGCGCCACCTTCACCTTTCGGCGAAATACCGGCATTATTAACGAGCGCGTCGAGCTGCCCATCCTCCAAGCGACGACGAATTTCTTCAATGGCTTCTCGCGTGTTCTTGGCATCTTCAAGATCAACCTGAATATGGTCCTGCGCGCCCATCTCCCATGGGCAATTTTCTGGAAAAGCCTGTCGCGAGCAGCTGATCACGCGCCAGCCTGCCGCCGAAAAACGCTTCACCGTCGCATGTCCGATGCCACGGCTCGCCCCGGTCAGCAACATGGTTCTGCGCCGGGCTGGCTCATTGGATTGGGACATCATTCGTCGCTCCTTACACGCTCTCTAACTTACTTCACGGATAAAGCCGTGCCTTCGTCCATGCAGCCGAAACTGTCTCGCGACGGAAGACAATCCGATCATGGAGCCGGAAGGGTCGATCGTGCCAAAATTCCATTTCAACCGGCAAAATCCGGAAACCCGTCCAATGCGGCGGACGCGGTACCTCTCCAATAGCATATTTAACGGCATTAGCAGCAACCGCCTTTTCAAGCGCAAAGCGGCCTTCGAGCGGACGCGACTGTTGGCTGGCCCAAGCGCCAATCCGGCTATCGCGCGGGCGGGATTGGAAATAGGCATCGGCTTCTGCATCCGAGACCTGCTCAACCGCGCCGCGAACGCGCACTTGACGCTTCAAACTCTTCCAATGGAACACCAAAGCGGCCTTCAGCGTTCCCAAAATCTCGCGCCCTTTGGCTGATTCGGTATTCGTATAAAACACAAAACCCTTCTCATCCCAGCCCTTCATGAGCACCATGCGGACATTCGGTAACCCTGACGAATCAACGGTTGCGAGCGCCATAGCGTTCGGATCATTCGGTTCAGAGGCCGTTGCATCAGCAAACCATTGCTCAAACAGCAAAAAAGGTTCGCTTGCCTCGGTAAAGTCACCATCTGTTAAACTTTTCACGATTCTAATGCTCCGGCTGAACCAAATTGTCGCATCCCGTCTACGGGACAAAGCGCCGGTTGGTTTTCGATAGCTAGAGGTATGAAGTCAATGATCCAAAACCGATTATCTCGATCCAAGCTCTTAAGCGTCATGCTTTGCACGCTCAGTCTCGGCGGATGCGCCAATTCCCTACCGATTTTTTCCGAACTGATGCCCGACAGCGGCCCCATCACCACGGGATCCATTTTCGCCCCAGCTGTCACCCTCTCAACCGAGCTCAACGCATCCGACTGGGAAAAAGCCAATCAGGCGCTGGAAACGGCGTTACGGCCAGAGAACACCCACGAGCCTGTGCAGTGGGAGAACAAAAAGACCGCCGCACGCGGCAATTTTCGCCCCTTAGGCATTGCTTTTCTACAGGAAGGCGACCTTTGCCGCTCCTTTTCGGCACAAATCATCATCGAAAATGTGGCAAGAGCGCCGATGCAAGGCACCGCCTGCCGCAGCGGCGCCAGCGAATGGAAGATCTCCGACGTTAAGCGACTGGTCGGGCAAGGCTAAAAACTTCGCGTTCACGAGGTTGCGTCCAAGCCACGGCAACCTTACATCTTGACGTCATCTCGTGATCGGCAGGCCCGATCTAAGCCAAATATGTCAGGACTTATTGGAATGCGCGACCCTTATACCGTGCTCGGCGTACCAAAATCATCGAGCGAAGACGATATTAAGAAGGCTTTTCGGCGTCAGGCGAAGGTCCTTCATCCGGATCGCAACACGTCAGATCCTAAGGCGAAGGATAAATTCGCCGAACTCAATTCGGCCTATGAAATCTTGGGCGACGCGAAAAAGCG
>CANGPL010000067.1 GCA_947455725.1 Hyphomicrobiales bacterium
GAATATTTCCGGTCTCTATCTAGGTCGAAGCGAGCGATAAGAAAAGGAAATTCAAAAGCAAATCACCGGATTTTGCCTAACGGGCTTCGACGAAAGACCCGTCTCACGCATCAGAGCGCTTGAATTCTAACCGAGGCCGCCAGATCCCAAGCGCCGTTTGTGCCAAACAAAGCGCTAAAATGGTAAAAAGCACAGTCCATTCGGAGGTAACGGCTTCAGCCAGCAACTTCGCAGCCCGCGTCGGATCATTGCCTTGCGCGATTTGAGCGGCAAAGCCCGCTGCTTCAACGGCTTTTGATTGGGTAACGGCTAAAGTTGATTCGAACATCGAAAGCCCAAGTACAGCCTTGGCCCACGCCCAGCGCTTCTGCTGATATTGTGGATGTACGATCATCGAAACTAGTCCGGTGACCAGTGATACGGCGAGCGATGGTACGAGTACATAGCGGCAGATCAGGCTGATTATCTCGCGCATATCCGCAAATTGGCCGACACTGGCTTGTGGCGCTTTCCATAGGACCAGCACATAGGCCAACAACGCCCCAAGCAGTCCGCACGATGAAACGGTGTGTAAGAATTTGACACTCTGCCGCATGTTCATTCCAACATCATAATATGTTCGCCCTGAATTACGTACGGACTGATCAATTGGGTCAGGGGACGAGCCGATAAAACGACGCCAGCGAAGTGAAATTTCTGATTTTAGTCGAGCTTCATACGGGCTTTTAATCGCGCCAAGGTCTTTTGATAGATGCCGCTGAAGTCGAGGATGAAACAGGAATGGATATCGCCGCCGGAGCTGATTTCCGTAAGCCGCTGCAAAACCTCGAAGGCTAGAACATCGCCAATGAGCGGATGAAGGGCATTATGATTTTTATTGCCCACAATCAAAACATCGTTCCGCGCCCAAATATTGATCTCGGGTGCCACGACGTTTTTAGCGCCCCGCTTTGTGGCTTTGAGAGGAGCGGAGAGCTCTGATGGCCGTCCCATGCCATCGGTGATGTGATACCCGATCAAGCCGGCCATTTTGGGTGTTATGCCCATTCGTACGAGTTCAGCGGTGACACCAATATTCACAACGCGACGAAGCGTGAAAATCCGAGCACTGCCTTTGCCAAGGGGTTTCATATCGGTTTCGCCAAGCATGATAATGAGGGGCTCACGGCTCAGCCACGCTTTCAGAACCGACGTCGAAAGATCGGCGCTGAAGGCAGCATCTCCTAATAGGAATTGCGGTACGTCCAAGAAGCCTTGGATTTCGGCAAGATCTTGATGAGAATAGGTCATGGTAACTACTAGATACAGTTGTCACTTCCCCTGTCAACACGGTTAACAAAGAAGGTTAACGACTTCTAAAAGTCGTTTAACTGTGCACCGGTGCGGCGGTGCGGCACGTCATTGCGCGCCTTTGTCTAGGCGCAACGGATGGTGATCCCCAGGCATACGCAATAGCCTTGGCGCAACTGTGGGTTGCAGGTTAAAGTGCGCCTAACGATCTAAACGCAACGCCGGTACGGATAGAAACTCGATGCAACGACTAAGCCTTCGTGAAGCCGCCCAATTGTCGGGAACCAACAAGTCGACAATCTTGCGCGCCATCCAGTCGGGGCGGCTCAAGGCCGAGCGGACGCCTACCAATGAATGGTCAATTGAGGAAGAGGAACTAAAGCGCGTATACCCGCCGCTGACCCTGCCTGCTGTCGAGGAACAATCCATCGACGGTCAACCGATTGAAGACCTGCCAATCCTGAATCTGAGCGCACCAGTTTTGCCGCCCTTTGCCTTTGTGCCCTTGCCTGATGCGGTAGCCGAAGAGCTCAAATTCCTTCAAGACCGTTGCGCAACACTCGAAGAAGAACGGGTGGTGCAGGCGAGAAAACTGACCGATATGACCACGCAACGCGATCAATGGAAGCAACGGTGCGAGCAGCTGGCTGCAACGCTTCGCGCACCAGAGCGGCCGATTGAAACACGCCGAGCATCAACAAGCGACGGGTTGGTGGCCATGTTTGTGAGCGTCGGCACGGTTTGGCTCGCGGTGATGGCGGGAGCAGCGGCGATTGTTGATGGCAATGAGAACCACGAGGCACCGGTTGCATTTGCACTGGCAGCTATTGGCGCAGTCAGTTGTATTTATTACGTTATTCGTAAACGCCAGACGGAGCGAGCCAGATTAACCGATCTATGACCTCATACGGCTCGACAAGATCATCCGCCAACCTATTGAATTCATAAATAATTAACCATTTAAGTTGCTGATTTTGATGATCTATCACGGCGTCTATCGAGATTTTTCCTGATCCTGCGTTTTATTCACCTTCATGATCGCGCCGCTTCGGAATGATGGCCGCGCGGTGGATCGTGTTCCGGCCAAAACGATCGCGTAACTGGTCGAGCGTCCGTTCAAGGGCGGCTTCTTTTGGCGCCGTCGTATCGATGAGATCGCCGAGATCGGCTTGGTCCGCCGGAACGATTTCCGACATGCCGATGCCGATCAGGCGATATTTTTTTCCACGCGGTTCTTTCGTAAGTAACTCACGCCCGATGGCGGCTATGCGGTTTGCCAATTGGGTGGGGGCGTTCAGCGTGCGCGAACGCGTGATCGATTTAAAGTCCGGTGTTTTGAGTTTTAACGTGACCGTCAGCCCGGCATAATTAGAGCGCCTGAGTCTGAGCGCCACTTTCTCGCTGAGTTCCAAGAGGATGCCGTTGAGTGTCTCATGGTCTGAAATATCGGTGTTAAACGTCGTCTCGGATGATACGCTTTTATTGTCCCCATTGGGCGTCACCGCGCGGTGATCTTCGCCATAAGCGAGGCGTGAGAGTTTTAAACCCTCATCGCCAAAGAGTTGCCCAAGTTCACGCAAATCGCGCCGTTGCAGATCGCCAATCAGCTTGAAGCCCTTTTCTTCCAATCGCTTTTGGAAGACGGGTCCGATACCCGGAATGATGCCAACTGATTTTGGTGCCAAAAATTCGGCAATACCCACTTTACCAATCACCGCAAATCCATTGGGCTTATCAAGCTCGGATGCGACCTTCGCCAAAAAGCGATTATAGGAAAGCCCGACGGACACCGTAACGCCCACTTCCTTTTGCACACGCTTGGCAAATTTGGCGAGCGAGAGGGCAGGGGCGCCACCATGCAGAATGGTTGTGCCGGTTAGATCAAGATAAGCCTCATCAATCGATACCGATTTCACAACGGGGGTGAGGTCGTCCATCATCGAGCGAATAAGCCGGCCAGCGGTTGAATATTTCTGCATATTCGGCCGAATGACGACGGCCTCTGGGCAGAGCTTCAATGCCTTGAACATCGGCATCGCGGAGCGAACGCCAAAGCGCCTTGCGATATAACAACAGGTTGAAACAACGCCGCGCGTGCCGCCGCCAACAATAATTGGTTTATCGGCTAAGTAGGGATTATCGCGTTTTTCAACGGACGCATAAAATGCATCGCAATCAATATGCGCGATCGAAAGATCGTAAAGCTCGTCATGCGCGATGAGGCGAGGCGAGCCGCAATCGGTGCAATAGCGCGCACCGATGCCCTGCTCAACGAAACACTCCCTGCAAAATGCTGGCATCGCACCCTTAGCCCCACTCGAACCGTTTCCTCCATGGCATGGGGATCGGATTTGAGCAACGCAGGCGGCTGCTTTGCCCTAGTTGATCCCACGCAGAATGAGCCGGTTCAACCGCGCAGCAAAATCGGCCGGATCTTCCGGCACTTCGCCATCAATGATTTTGCTTTGATCAAGCAAGATATGGGCAATATCTTCTTGTTCCTCGCGCTTGGCCTTTGCGGCTGCTTTTAAAAGCGGATGGCGGAGATTGACTTCTAAAATGGGCTTGGCGCCCGTCCCCTTGTTTTGCCGCGCCAGCAAGCGTTCAAGCTCGCGGTCAAATCCGAAGCCGCTGGCCACAAGGCAGGCGGCGCTATCGGTTAAGCGAGACGAGGCGCGGACATCGGTCACAAGATCTTTTAGAATGGTTTTGAGCGATGCAAGGGTTGCTTCATTCACATCCTTGCCGTCTGCCTCCTCCTTTGCCTTATCCTCTTCTGACTCGAGCAATGGAATGAGGCTTAAATCAACATTGCCTTGGCTGAGCGATGTCAATTTCTTGCCTTCAAAATCCATCATCGCCGATGTCCAGAAAGCATCGACGTGATCGGTCAATAAGAGCACTTCAACGCCGCGCGCTTTGGCTGCTTCGAGCTTTGGATTGGCTTTAAGCCGCGCGATGCTTTCGCCCACGAGATAGTAAATCTCGGTCTGATTTTCTTTGAGATCAGCGACATAATCCTTCAAGGAACGAAGAGCCTCGCCTTTGGTGCTTGCAAAGCGGATGAGTGGTAGAAGCTCATCCTTACGCTCTCGGTCTTCATACAGACCTTCTTTAAGCGTTGCACCAAAACTCTCCCAAATTTTGAGATAAAGGTCCGGATCATTCTCCGCCGTTTTGGCAAATTCAGAAATGATACGGCCGGTAATTGCTTTGCGAATCTGCGCCAGTTGAATATTGTTTTGCAGCATCTCGCGCGAGATGTTCAGCGGCAAATCTTCGCTATCCACGATGCCGCTAACAAACCGCAAATAATTCGGCAGAAGCGATGCATTATCCGAGATAAACACGCGGCGAACATAGAGTTTTAGGCCGCTTTTATAATTCGGATCATAAAGATCAAAGGGCCGCATGGTCGGCACAAACAACATAACGGCATAGGATTGGCGGCCTTCAGCCTTGTAATGCAGCGTTAAAGCAGGCTCGTCATAGGCGTTACAAATCGTGCGATACGCTTCTTTGTAATCATCCGCCGTCAATTCCGATTTTGAACGCTGCCACAGCGCGCTTGCTTTGTTAATTTGGCGCGATGTGTCAGCATCAACCTGTAACATGATCGGAAATTGGATGTGATCAGAATAGCGTCCGACAATGCGCTCAATCTCGTCCTCTTCCAGATATTTAAGCGCGTCTGATTTGAGATGCAGAATAATCTCGGTGCCATGGGTTATGCCACGCGCACGCGCCTCGTCCGCAGGCTCGACGGTGAAACCATCGCCACCCTTTGAGGTCCAGATAAACGCCTCGGTGGAACCGGCGCGGCGGCTGACGACTTCGATTTTGTCCGCCACCATAAAGGCGGCATAGAAGCCGACGCCGAATTGGCCGATGAGTTGTCCGCCTTCCTTTGTTTCTTTGGCCTCCTGGGCCTGTTTAATCCGCTCCATAAAGGCGCGCGTGCCGGAGCGCGCTATGGTGCCGAGATTATCGATCATCTCCTGCTGGCTCATCCCGATGCCGCTATCGGCAATCGTTAGCGTGCCCGCGTCCTTATTGGCCCGGAGGGTAATTTTAAGCTCGCTGCCCTCGGCCACGAGGCCCGGCTTGTCGAGCGCCTCATAGCGAAGCTTGTCGCAGGCGTCCGAGCTGTTCGATATCAATTCCCGCAAGAAAATATCGGTTTCGGAATAAATCGAATGCACCATAAGATGAAGAAGCTGGGCAACTTCCGCCTGAAAGGAGTGATTTACGGAAGAAGTCATACTCGTATCGTTCATGGTAGACCCTTTATCTTGGCACGCTATGGCGTCGATATAGGGCAAATTTTGAGGCGTACAAGGGATAGCGGCGTCGAAAAATTTCGCTTTATATGGAAGATAATAGCCAAGCGGCCGTACCATACCGCGTTCTGAAAGTGCAAGTTACGATGGATCACCATATCGATAGCCTCACCGCGATTTTAGGGGCGGGAGGCGTGAAATCCGGAACGAGCGTGACGGCCTATGATCCCGGCTTCGATGGCGGCAATTTATCGGCGGGGCTGGCCGTTTTACCCCATACGACCCAACAGATTTCGGATCTTGTGCGCTATTGCCAGTCTGTACGGTTGAGCCTCGTCCCGCAAGGCGGCCGCACTGGCCTGTCGGGCGCGGCGCGATCTACGGAAGGGCAATTGATCCTGATGATGCAGGCAATGGCCAACATCATTGCCATTGATGCTGTCTCGCATACCGTCATCGTTGAAGCCGGCTGCACATTGGAGGCCTTGGAAATGGCGGTGCGCCAACACGGTTTAACCTGCGGCATTGATTTGGGCGCACGCGGCACGGCGACGATTGGCGGGATGATTGCCACCAATGCTGGCGGGCAGGAGGCGTTTCGCTTTGGCCCGATGCGACAACGCGTTTTGGGGCTGGAGGTCGTTCTCCCCGATGGACGGGTGATGGGCGACCTCACACAAGTCATCAAGGCCAATGGCGGTTATGATGTGAAGCAGCTTTTCATCGGCTCAGAAGGAACGCTCGGCATCATTACGCGCGCCTGCTTGCGGCTGGCGCCCTATGAGGGACAAGCCATAACGGGTTTGGTTGCGATTGACTCACTTGATAATGCCATTCGCCTCTTTCGCCGCTTGGAAGCGCAAACAAAGGGTCGCCTGTTACGCGCCGAGTTGATGAGTGCCGGTCACGTACAAGTCTCCGTTAAGGATCATGGCGAGGTGGCTCTAGGACGTTTCGCGCAACACAAGGATTGCGTCATTTTCGAATTTACCGATCCGGTCGTGCTAGAAGAAGAATTAGGGCAAGCTTTAGAAGAGGGGCTCATCGCCGACGCACTCATCTGCAAGAATGAGAAAGAGCGCGCGACCATTTGGAAAATTCGTGAGGACTGGGCGGTTGACCGCGCCTTTCCGGATGGGCTTTGGTTTGACATTTCTGTCCCGCTTGCAAGTTTAAAGCGTTATATTGACGGATTATCTGTGCGGCTAAAATCACTCAATCCCGCGTTCCAATTGTTTCACATTGGTCACATGGGCGACGGCAATTTGCACATCACCGTGAATGCCGAATTTCCAGTTTCGGATCACTATCAGGCGGTATCAAAACTCGTTTACGAGGATCTTGCGACCTATGGTGGTTTCTTCTCCGCCGAGCACGGTATCGGTCTTGAGAAACAAGACGCACTTCGCGATCAGAGCGATCCTGTGCGGCTGGCACTAATGCAGGAGATTAAACGTCTCATTGATCCGATGGGTATTATGAATCCCGGAAAGGTCCTCGGCTGAGACCATCCTTTTCAGCGATGGTATCAGCACGACATATCCGGTTTAATTAATACTTTTTTAGTCATTTAAACGGCTGATGACGGCTCATTGAATTCATAGGGTAGTAAGTCTGCATGGCGATAGAAAAAAGCACGCTTCAATCGCCCGCAAGCACGTGCCTTGGCCTAGATTTCGGAACAACGAATTCCGTTGCCGCTATGATTGATGGGGATGGAAGCGTTAAAACCGCGCAGTTTATCCATAGCGGCGTAACTGATTCCGTCTGCCGTACGGCGCTCAGCTTTTTTAAAATGGATTATGAGACGCAAGTCGAAATCGGGCTTTGGGCAATTGACCGCTACCTTGCCGATCCGATGGATTGTCGCTTCTTGCAATCTTTTAAAACCTTTGCAGCGAGTAGCTCTTTCCGTTCGACGGCGATTTACGGCAAGCCATGGCGCTACGAGGATTTGATGGCGGCGTTCATTGAGGGCCTACTCTCAAAAAACGAGTCATTTCCGACAAGGCCGTCAGGACGGTTGGTGATCGGCCGACCCGTTGCCTATGCAGGCCATGCGCCTGATGCGGCTTTGGCGGAGACGCGATATTTAACCGCGCTTAAGCGATGCGGTTTTGACGATGTTCATTTCGTCTATGAGCCTGTGGCGGCAGCTTATTATTTCGCCCAACGTCTTGAAAAAGATGCGACCGTTTTGGTGGCGGATTTTGGTGGCGGCACGAGTGATTTTTCCATTGTTCGCTTTTCATTCGGCAAAGACGGAATACGCGGCATACCGCTCGCAAGAACGGGTGTGGGTCTGGCAGGCGATCGCTTCGACTACCGCATTATTGATCATGTGATATCGCCGCTTTTGGGCAAAGGCAGCCAATATAAAAGCTTTGGCAAGTTGCTCGATATTCCTATTCATTATTTCGCTAATTTCGCCGCTTGGCATCAATTAGCGATCATGAAAGCAGGCCCCGCCATCCGAGAATTACGCCAACTCGCCAATGCCAGCACATCACCCGAACCCTTAGAGGCGCTTATTACGGTTATCGAGAATGACCTCGGCTATCCGCTTTATAAAGCCGTTTCAGAGGCTAAACTCGCACTGTCTCATGAAGTACAAGCGCAACTGAGTTTTCATAGCGACGGGATTAACATTGATGCCACCATCAGACGTTCCGATTTCGAGCAATGGATTGAGCCAGATTTGGTAAAGATCGATCAAGCGGTTGATTTAGCGCTTGATGAGGCGGGGCTAACGATTGCCGATATTGATAAAGTCTTTTTAACGGGTGGAAGCTCATTTGTTCCCGCCGTTCAAGCACGCTTCATGCGCTTTGGCGAAGAGCGCGTTGAGACCGGCGATCAACTTTTATCAATCGCTGCGGGACTTGCTTTGATTGGGCAAGACAACGATATTGATCGCTGGACCGTGCGTGAAAATTAGTAATTTAAAAACGATACGGACACAGAAATAAAGTGCTGTGTCCGTAGGTTTTTTAAAAAAAAATTACTTAGGCATTTGAACCGTATCAATCGCGTGGATCACGCCATTATCCGCGGCAATATCAGGCATTGTCACCATGGCGGTGCCTACTTTAACACCCATCTCCTTGGCATCAATTTTGAGCATTCCGCCTTCGACGGTCTTTTCTTCCAGCATTTTTCCCTTGAGATCAGCGGACATCACCTTCTTTGCCACAACGTGAAAGGTGAGGATCTTTTTAAGCTTCTCTTTATTGGCGGGCTTTAAAAGATCATCAAGTTCACCAGCCGGTAATTTTTTAAAAGCTTCATCTGTGGGTGCGAACACCGTAAAGGGTCCTGCGCCCTTAAGTGTTGTTACGAGATCGGCTGCTTTTAGCGCTGTAACAAGCGTTGTGAAATTTCCGGCCGCCACCGCAGTATCCACAATATCAGCGGCGCGCGCCGAAATCGCCGTCATGCTTGATGCCGTCACGAGTGCAAGAGCAATCGTGCTCGTCTTTATCCAGGTTGGAATCGCCATCGATCTCTCCATTGCGTTGAAAAACGTTAATCCGTTGGTTTAGGATTACGCTATGCTGACATGTAGGGTCTCCGCTTCGACAAGGAAATGTGGTTGATTACGCATGATAACGACTCATGTCTCGGGCGGTTCGCGCTTGCAAACTCAAGCTTAGCCTGGGCTTACGCCAAAAAATATTTCGTATAGAATATAGGTAGAAAGTATTTGGGTAATCGGTTGCGTGATTTTAAATTGAATTCTCTTTAAAAGGGTCGCCAGCCCAATAAGTAGGTAAGCGGGAGCGTTAGAATGAAGGCAACATTTCTTGGTCTTGATATTGGAACTTCCTCCATCAAGGCCTTGCTGATCGACGAGCAGCAAACCCTTATAGCCGAGGCTTCCGTACCCGTTTCAATTTCACGACCAAAGCCGCTTTGGTCCGAGCAGGATCCGGAAGAATGGTGGCAAGCGTGCCTATCGGCGATTGCGCAAGTAAAGCATTCGGCACCAAAAGATTTTCTAGCCCTGAAGGGCATCGGGCTTTCCGGCCAGCAACATGGTGCTGTCTTTCTTGATGAAGATGGTCAAGTGCTGCGTCCGGCCATTTTATGGAATGATGGCAGGTGTGGCCGTGAGGCTGAAGAATTACAAGCAAGTCTGCCCGATTTTCTCGAACGCGCGTCCAACCTTGCTATGGTTGGCTTTACAGCTCCAAAAGTATTGTGGGTGCGCCGTCATGAGCCGGACGTTTTTAAAAAGACGCGCAAGATTTTACTGCCAAAAGACTATATTCGCTTTCGCCTTTCGGGTGCTTATGTCGCTGAAATGTCGGATGCAGGCGGCACGCTTTGGCATGATATTGCCGGCCGAAAATGGGACGATACACTGCTGGCAGCCAGTGGCATTGATCGCTCTTACGTTGCCGATCTTGTCGAAGGTTCGGAAATATCGGCAAGTTTGAGCGACGAATTATTACTCGATTGGGGATTGCCAAAAAACGCAGTCGTCATCGCCGGTGGGGCTGGGGATAACGCGGCTGCTGCCGTCGGCATAGGCGCTGTTAAAGGCGGCGAAGGTCTGCTCTCAATGGGCACATCAGGTGTGCTCTTTGCCGTTACCGATCGGCTTCTCACCAAGCCCGAGCGTGTGTTGAATGCGATGTGCCACGCACTGCCCAATCGGTGGCATGTGATGGGCGTGACTTTATCGGCAGCGTCTGCGCTCTCTTGGTTTGCTGATCTTCTCGGCAAAGGCGATCAGGTCGGCGCGTTGATTGCCGAGGTGCAAGCCTTTGCCAATGATCCAGCGCAACGTGCCAATGCGCCGATTTTCGTGCCCTATCTGACGGGCGAGCGCACGCCTCATAATGATCCGGAAGCGAATGGCATTTTCGCTGGCCTTCGTGCCCAGCATAATCAGGTAGCTATGGCCTATGCGGTGATGGAAGGCGTTGCTTTTTGTTTCGCGGATGATTTTGACGTGCTGGCCGATTCTGGTGCCGCGCTTAAAAGCTGCTTTCTGGTCGGCGGCGGCGCGAGAAGCCAATTTTGGGGACAAATGCTCGCCGATGTCATCGGTTTTCCGTTGGATCTTCCTGCGGGTGCTGAAACCGGCGCCGCATTGGGTGCTGCGCGCTTAGGCATGTTGGCCGCGAATGCTGGAAGCGAATTGGAGATTTGCTTTAAACCGGACATTAAGCTGCGCTATCAACCCGATCGTGCCGAGAAGGAATTTTATCAACCACGCCTTAAACGCTTTAGAGCGCTCTATGACGCAGAGCGCCGCACGCGCTTAACGTGATGAGCCGATAAAATCATCAAGCGCTTGGCGTTCATGGGGCTTCACGCGTAAGCCCAGTTTGCTTCGACGCCAGAGAATATCATGCGAGGTCATCGCCCATTCATGCGCTATTAAATATCTCACTTCGGCTGCCGAAAGCGTGTTACCAAAGAACGGTCCGAGATCCTCTTCTTTTGTTGCATCGCCTAAAATCATCAAAGCATTTGTGCCATAGGCGCGGACAAGGCGATGGATTAATTCTCGCCGTATCGCAGGATAGTTGCGATGATACTGATCAACTAAAGCTTTAAAGCCAGTACGTTCAAAACCACCGCCTGGTAAGGCCTTTGTCCCTGTCCAACTGTTAGTGGCCATTGCAGGGAAATAAGGTGCAAGCTTTTCAAGCGCGGCTTCAGCTAATCGACGGTAGGTCGTTATCTTACCGCCAAAAATGGAAAGCAAAGGCGCTTTACCATTTACGACATCAAGCTTGAGAACATAATCACGCGTCGCCTCTTGGGCTTTCGACGCGCCATCATCGTAAAGTGGCCGCACGCCAGAATAAGTCCACACAATATCGGTAGGCACAATTGGCTTTGCAAAATATTCACTCGCTGCCGCGCAGAGATACTCAATCTCTTCCTCGCTCGCTTTTATGTGTGATGGATCACCCTGATAATCACGATCGGTTGTGCCGATCAGCGTAAAATCAGTTTCATAGGGAATCGCAAAGATAATTCGCCCATCACTGTTTTGAAAAATATAGCATCGATCATGATCGAAAAGGCGCGGCACAACGATATGCGAGCCTTGTACCATACGAATTTTGGCTTCGGTATTTGATCGTATTTTTCCAGCTAATACATCAGCGACCCAAGGCCCTGCCGCATTGACGATGGATCCGGCATAAAGCGTTTTTGTTTGACCGGTTGATTGATTTAAAATGCTCAGTTTCCATCGGCCATTTTCACGGTCGGCGGAAATCAGCCTATGCCGTGTTTCAATCAAAGCACCTTTGGCGCGGGCATCCATCGCATTCAAAACAACAAGCCGCGAATCCTCCACCCAACAATCGGAATATTCAAAAGCGATTGTCGATCCGGCTTTCAGCGGCTTGCCGACAGGGTCATTTCGCAGATTAAGAGTACGCGTTGCCGGTAGCAGCTTACGCCCGCCAAGATGGTCGTAAATAAACAGACCCAACCGCAAAATCCAAGCGGGCCGCAAGCCGCGATGATAGGGCAGCACAAAGCGTAGCGGCCAGATAATATGCGGCGCAATGCCCCATAAAACCTCGCGCTCCATCAAGGCCTCGCGAACGAGGCGGAATTCATAATGCTGAAGATAGCGCAGCCCGCCATGGATTAGCTTGGTCGACCATGAGGATGTACCGGAAGCTAAATCATCCTGTTCGCAGAGATAAACGCGCAAATTCCTACCCGCAGCATCGCGAGCGATTCCTGTTCCGTTAATGCCCCCACCGATAATGGCGATGTCGAACATTTCGTTAGTCAGCGGAGCCTCCGGCTTTAATGAACCGTATTTTTAAGATAATGCCTATTTATTCCTGGCAATGAAAGCTGTCGTAGATACGAAATTATTTTGGTAGTTCGTGCAAAATTTCGTCAAACGTGGCTTATCGGCTGGGCCGGATCAAAACTATCGAGAGGGTATGGGCAAGCCTACCGACGAAGCTCGCACCAAATTATATCCCTTAAAGCACCACGCTGGGCATTCAAGCGGCGGCGAGAGGCTCAATATCTGAAACATCAATTTGTTCTTTAGCCCGGGCTAGATCCCACGCCCTTTGCAGGTTCATCCAATACTCGGCCGTTGTGCCGAAAACCTTGGCGAGCCGCATGGCTGTGTCGGCGGTTAAAGCTGTGTCACCTCGAACGAGACGTTCAATCCGTGTCCGCGGTACATGGATACGCTTTGCAAGCATATATGAACTTAGCCCAAGAGGTTCGAGGTAAAGCTCCTGAAGGACTTCTCCCGGATGTGACGGATAACTGATCAGAGACATTTGCACTTCATCCTTCAATGATAATCTACAATTTCAACTTCAGTCGGTCCTTGGTCGGACCACTTAAAACAAATTCGCCACTGGTCGTTGATCCGCACAGAATATTGCCCCGCACGGTTACCCTTAAGTTCCTCTAAGTGGTTTCCAGGGGGAAACCGGAGGTCCTCAAGTTGGATCGCCGCATCTAGCGCCGACAGCATCGCGCGTGTTCTTTTAACCAAATCGGCAGGAAAGCCTTTACCGTATTGATTCCTGACCGCTGAGGCTGCAAGTTTGCCTTTAATGCTCAAAATCATAATTATACGTATCACGCCGCGATACGTTTTGCAAGTTTTTAAATTCTTATTTGGCCGAAATGTCTCATGAAGTGAACCGCTATACAAAATTGGCCAGTCAAAAAGTAATGGCGAGGGGCGGTAGGGTGAAGCTAATCGAGCACAAAAGTGTTCCACTCAAAATTTCATCAATAATTTGAACGATTTGAGATTGTAGTGGTGCCCGGGGGCGGGATCGAACCACCGACACTGCGATTTTCAGTCGCACTTTTTATGTCCTAAGTCACTGATTTTATTAGATGTGTTTGACAATTTTCATTCAAAATGCCCTATTAAAAACCAATAACTTACGAGAAAAACGTCAAA
>CANGPL010000068.1 GCA_947455725.1 Hyphomicrobiales bacterium
GACGCTTCACGGCTTCTTCCGCAATCATCGCGCTTTGAATCGTATCATTCGCGGAATTACGGAAAATATAATTGGCCTTGAATTCAGGACCAGCGAATTGCTTTGTTACAACGGAGCCTGTGGCCACATTGTTGAACACTGGAATTTCCGCTTCCTGGTAGAAACGCTGCGAAGCGAGAGCAACACCAGTGTTGATGTAACCTACGGTTGCAACAACGTTTTCCTTATTGATCAACTCTTGCGCAATCTGCACACCGAGTTCGTTTTTCGCTTCGTCATCGCGCTCAACCAATTGAATCGGACGGCCCATAACGCCACCGGCCGCATTGATCTCGCTAACCGCGAGCTTCACGCCATCGCGCATGCTGACGCCCATCGAGGCGGAGCCACCGGTAAACGGTCCTGATACACCAATCTTAATCGGATCCGCCGCCATAACAGGCGCGGCCATCATGCTGGCTGCAACCAGCCATGCAAATTTCATCTTCATTCGGCGTTCTCCCCTTTTTCTGCAACGCTGCTCATCGTTTTACGACGATCAAACAGCATACGAAAGAACAATATCGTCGGATTGCACTAAGACGAAAGGAGAATGCGAAATAATAATCCGCGTGATTTTACGGCTAAATGAACCAATATTTGACCTAAACCGCCGAAGAAAGATGCGATGCGAGCAATTTTTTGGCCAAAATGACAGCGGAAGGTCCATTAACCGCCATACCATCCGCGCCTACACGCTGCACAAGACTAGGATCGGCCGTAAAAGCGGGGCCACCTACCATGATACCAATATTGGCGTTTCGAGATGATTTCCGAACTTGGGCAATAGCGTCCGTGAGCTGATCAAGATTAACTGCACTCGCAAGCGAAAAGCCCGCCACGCCAAACCATTCCTTTGAAACGGCTTCCTCAATCTGCTCCACCGTCATATGCGGCAGGGCATGGACGTTCCAACCGCCCGCCGTCAAAAACCGACGGATGACCGTAATTCCAAAACTGTGCAACTCGCCGGGCGTTTGCACAACCAGCACGCGACGTAACTCATCATAAAATGGAATTTGATCAAGCCGCGCAAAATAATGAACCATGCGCTGCAATCGCGCCACGCCAATCGTCACGTCAAGAAAATCAAGATGATCTTGGTTCCACAAATCACCCAAATGCCTTGCCGTTGGCTCAAGCAATTCTTGATGCAGCAAATCAAGCGATAGGCCACGCTCCCGCAAAGATTCCAGATAGCTTATGGTCTCGCCATCGTCGGGGCCGAGAATGATAGCGGCGAGCCGAATGATTTCTTCTTCACCGGCATGAAGAAGCATTGGATCGGCACCGGCAAACGTCGCATCAAATTTTGCGAGGAGTTCGGGAATAACTGACTTCGCTACAACATCGACAAGTTTTGTCGTGCGCTCGTCAATATCTTCAACAGGCACGGTAAAGGTTGCGTGGTCAACGCGAAACTCCGCATCTGCCGCATGCCCACGATCGACCGCTTGTTCGTTAGCCTCTTCAGAAACATCCATAGCGGCTGTTTCCCCCTTGAGCTTGTTTGTCGTGTTCCACCAATTTTTTATTTTCGAAATCATAGCGTTTCGACTTACATCAAATCTTATAAGCGATGCGTCTCATTAACAAGCCGGAACTTCAGTATGCGTCTATTAATCGCATAAATTGATAGGTTTGCTCAAAAGGCCCCGTGGGCTTTATAATGCTGCACTGCACCTATTTTTATGGATCAAAAATGGCGTCTTTTAAGGGCAAAACCATCCTGAAGCTTGGCTCAATCGGCCTTGCTGCTTTGGCGCTCCTCGTCGCCGGATGGGCGCTTGAATTGCGGTTGACGGGTAATATCCACGCGGTGGACGAGCCTCACATTTTCCGCTCGGCGCAATTAACGCCCGAGCAATTGACGGGCTTCGTCAAAGAAAAAGGGATTAAAAGCATTATTAATCTTCGCGGTGCGCATCCGGAAGAGAGGTGGTATCGCGGCGAATTGGAGGTCAGTGAAAAGCTTGGACTGACGCACGAAGATATCGCGCTATCGGCAACCCAAGAGCCCGATGATGCAACGTTAAAACAGCTGATTAATATGATGCAATCGGCGCAGCAGCCCTTGCTGATTCACTGCCAAGCGGGGGCGGATCGCTCAGGCCTAGCTTCGGCCCTTTATCGCTTGGTGATCAAGGGCGATGACCCCAAGAAAGCGGCAGAACAGCTTTCTATCCGCTATGGTCATTTTCCGTGGGCGTGGAGCCGCACGGGCGCTATGGATAAAGCGTTCTGGCGCGTTGTTGCCGCGCCAGAGACTTTTTCATTACGGAATTAATTAGTCCGCCTTTACCGAGCGCTGCAAGAAAGCGCGTGCCAATGGCATCGAAGCCGTGGCGAGTGCGACCTTCAACGCTTCGGCTGGCAAGAAGGGCATGACACCAACGGCCAATGCCTTCTCTGCACCGATCAATGTTGAAAGCCACGCAAAGCCGAGCCCAAGGATGAGTGCATCGGCAACAATGAAGATAGCAGCAACGCCGAAAAGCGATTTGCCAAAACCCTTCTCAAACGCAAAGGCAGAGACCAATGCTGCCACCAAGAAGCCCAACAGGTAACCGCCGGTTGGCCCAGCCATATAGGCAAGACCCGCGCCCGTTGAGAAGACCGGAAGACCAGCAGCACCCTCAAGCAAATAAGCCAAGACGGTAGCTCCCGCCACGCGAACGCCGCCATGCGCGCCAATCAGCAAGACGACCAAAGCCTGCATCGTCATTGGCACCGGCCAGAAAGGCACCTGAACCTTCGCGGAAACCGCGAGCAGCGCCGAACCTAAAAGGGCCAAAACACCTGTGCGAATAAGGTTTTGCCGGGCATTCAGCTCAGCGGACGAGGCGAAGAGGGTAGCAATCATGGTCAATCTCCTTACAAGTTGCGCCTACCGGCAACAACAGATCATCCCTGCCATAACCTGAACAGCAGCCGCCTTCAAGGTTTAGCTCTGTCAGGCTTTCGTCGGGATTCAAGTCCCGCAAAAGGTTTGATAGACGCGCTCGGACGGAGCTGCGGGCCCTGTATAGGCCTCAAATCCAGCGATTTCCTCAAAAGGATGCGCCAAAACGCCATGTAGCGTCTTGAACGGGCCGAGATCACCCTCCTCAATCGCAGCCGATAACGCCGCCTCTACCTGATGATTGCGGGGAATATAAATCGGATTGACCTTGTTCATCACCTTCATCCGCGCCTCCGGATTGCCCGCTTCCTGAGCCACCCGCGCCCTGTAATCGGCAAGCCAATCGATCAAGACGGCATCATGACCGACCAGAGTGAGAAACGGGCTGGCTGAAGGATCGCGATGAACCTCCGCCAAACGCCGGAAGGCGAGCGTGAAATCGGTGGCGGTCCGCTGCAAGCCGTCCAACAAAGCATTGGCCAAAGCGCGGTCATTATCATGGGCCTCAACAAGGCCCAATTTGGCCCGCATCCCATCGAGCCAAAACGCATGATAAATCGGCGCAAAATCAGAAACCGCAGCTGAAGCAAGCTCGACGGCTTGCTTCTCATCGGGATCAATCAAAGGCAGCAGCGCTTCGGCCAAACGCGCCAAATTCCATTGCGCAATGCCGGGCTGCCGACCATAGGCGTAGCGGCCGAATTGATCGATGGAACTGAAAACCGTATCCGGATCATAGGCTTCCATAAAAGCGCAGGGTCCGAAATCAATCGTCTCGCCGGAGAGCGCCATATTATCGGTGTTCATTACCCCATGCACGAAACCGATCATCATCCATTGGGCAGTCAGTTTGGCCTGACGTTCAATGACGGCTTGCAACAAAGCGAGCGCGGGACTTTCCGCGTGTTCGGCTTCAGGATAATGCCGCTCAATCACATACTCCATCAGCCGCTTGATCGAGGCTTGGTCGTCGCGCGCGGCAAAATATTGAAAGCTTCCAACGCGGATATGGCTTGCAGCAACGCGCGTCATCACCGCGCCTGGCTTATAGCCTTCTCGCAACACGCGATCACCCGTTAGCACAGCCGCAAGCGCACGCGTCGAGGGCACACCCAAAACATGCATCGCTTCACTGATTAAATATTCGCGTAATACCGGACCGAGCGCGGAGCGTCCATCACCCCGGCGTGAAAACGGCGTCGGCCCCGAGCCCTTCAACTGAATATCCCGCAAGCGCCCTGCCCGATCACGAACCTCACCGATCAGGATCGCGCGGCCATCGCCAAGCTGCGGTACAAAATTGCCGAATTGATGTCCGGCATAGGCAGCGGCCAACGGGTCAGCACCTGTTGGCACACGATTGCCAGAAAACACCTGTGCTAATTCCTCGCGCGATAAAGCCTGCGTCTCAAGCCCGAGCTCGTCGGCGAGTTCCGTATTAAAGGCGAGCAAAACCGGCTCGCTTACGGGCGTTGGATGATGCCGCGCAAAAAAGCCATCCGGCAGCTTGGCAAAGCTGTTTTCAAAACGCCCGATGGCTATTTCGTGCTGAGTCAAAACCCGCTTCCTTCAACACTTATAAATCGGCGATGCTCGCTTTAAAGCGATCACCATAGTCGGGGTGCCAGCGCGACAAAGGCGGCCGATTATCGATGATATCACCAGCGGCCCACGCGATGCGGCGCTCGTCCAATGCACGGTTTACATCATTGTCAGGGCAGAGGATATAAAAGTCTCCCGCATTAAGGCTTTGAATCATAAAATCGACGGTCTCTTCCGGCGTCCACGCCGCCGCTGGCTTCTCGGTGCGGCCATTGGCTGTCAGTGGTGTAAAGACAAATCCGGGGATCAGGAGATGCGCGGTCACTTTGCAGCCTTCTTTGTTCCTGAGCTCATGCTGCAAAGCCTCTGTGAAGGCCTTCACGCCTGCTTTTGAGACATTATAGGCCGGGTCACCCGGTGGCGTCGTAATGCCTTGCTTGGATCCCGTATTGATGATGAGCGCGGGCTTACCCGTGGCCATCATGGCGGGAGCGAAAATACGGCTACCTTCGATAATGCCCCAAAGATTGACATCGATAATCCGCCGCCAATCCGACGTTGAATTCAAAATCGAACTTCCGGGCTGAATTCCAGCATTGTTCATCAACACATCGACGCCGCCGAAGGCTGAGCGCGATGCGGATTCAAGCGCGTATAGATCTTCTGCCTTGCTGACATCCGTCGGCACCGCGCGAACCCCGTCGGCTCCGAGCGGTGACACCGCCCGCACCTCGCGAAGAGCCGCCTCAAGCCGCTCGCCGCCAAGATCGGCCAACAAAATTTTCATTCCCCGCGCGGCAAAGCGCATAGCCGCCGCTAAGCCAATACCGGACGCTCCACCGGTGATAACCGCGACATTACCGGCTGACAGGGCTGCGTGATCGCTCATGTGATACCATCCACTCTCAATTGACTGTTTTATAATCCTAAATACGCGCCCGGTCATGGCCCAGATTGCACGGATCAATCAAGGCTTGCGGGCGAAAAAGGCAAAATTTGGGTTGGAACGGGTGACATCGCTTGTCGTTCAATGGTAACCAGCCCCCTAGATGACCCATTGTCCGGATAAGACCATGACGCGTGATACGAACCAAGCCTTTACCGATCTTGCAACCTATTTCGATACCATCCGGTCTCGGCCGATCACGAAACTTTTCGAGTCGGACGCGAAACGGTTTGACCACTACTCGACCAAAGCAGGCCCGTTTTTATTCGATTGGTCTAAGACATCGATTGACGATCAGGCGCGTGCCAAATTGTTCGACTTGGCCCGCGCGGCTGAGGTTGAAGCGAAACGCGACGCGATGTTTACGGGCGAGGTCATCAACACCACAGAAAAGCGGGCCGTACTCCATACCGCGCTGCGCCGCTTTGATCGTGAACCGATCTTGGTCGATGGTCATGATGTCGTGCCGGATATTGCCGCCGAACGTAAGCAAATGCTTTGGCTCGCCGAACAGATCCGCACAGGCGAAATGGTGGGCTATACTGAGAAAATGTTTACTGATGTGGTCAATATCGGCATTGGCGGCTCTGATTTAGGGCCTGCGATGACGGCAGCTGCGCTGATGCCGTATCATACCGGTCCGCGTTTGCATTTCGTGTCGAATATTGATGGCGCGCATTTAGCTGATACGCTTGAGCATCTTTCGCCCGCGCATACGCTTTTCATCATCGCATCGAAAACCTTTACGACGATTGAGACGATGACCAACGCACGATCCGCACGGCTTTGGATTGAAGAGACACTTGGCGAAGAAGCCGTAGCCGACCATTTTATGGCGGTATCAACGGCGGTTGAAAAAGCGATTGAATTCCCGATCCGCCCTGACCGGATTGTCGGATTTTGGGATTGGGTTGGAGGGCGCTATTCCATCTGGTCATCTATCGGCCTACCGCTTGCGATTGCGCTTGGCAAAGAGCTTTTTGAGGATTTTCTCAAAGGTGCGGAAGCGATGGATCAGCATTTTTGCACGGCACCCATCGAGAGCAATCTGCCGATCCTATTCGGCCTTATCGGTATTTGGCATCGCACTATTGCCGGATATCCGAGCCGTGCTTTGATCCCCTATGATCAACGTCTCGCGCGCTTTCCAGCCTATGTGCAGCAGCTCGATATGGAATCGAACGGCAAGCGCGTTGGTATTGACGGCGCACCGCTTACGCGCGCCTCAGGACCGATCGTCTGGGGCGAACCCGGCACCAATTCGCAGCACGCGTTTTTTCAGCTCTTACATCAAGGCACCGATATTATTCCGGTTGAATTCCTGATCGCCTCCGAAAGCCACGAGCCTCATTTAAAAGAGCATCACGACCTCTTAATAGCCAATTGCCTCGCGCAATCGGATGCGCTCTTGAATGGCCGCACGCAAGCCGAAGCCGAGCGTCAATTACTCGCTATGGGACGCAGCCCGGAAGTTGCAAAAGCGCTAGCGCCACATCGCGTTTTTCCGGGCAACCGCCCATCCCTGACGCTTGCCTATCCACAACTCACGCCAGAGATTTTGGGCGGCCTCATAGCGCTCTATGAGCACCGCGTCTTTGTTGAAGCCGCTATTTGGGGCATTAACGCATTTGATCAATGGGGCGTGGAATTGGGCAAGGAACTTGCCACCCAATTGCTCCCCGTCGTCAAAGGCGATTCGCCTGTGACGGGGCTGAATGGTTCGACAGCAGGCTTGGTGCAATGGCTAAAGGCTTCTTCCCGCTGAAGAAAAGATAAAAATTGAACTAAGACAGGAAGCTTTACTTTACCAAACGTCAATCTTCTTTAAACTACTCGCCTCTATATCTTATCCATTCGGTAGATGGGCGCGGCGAGTATCATGAATTTGGCAGTACAGCACGAAAAAGACGGGAATCCGCACGAAGCCCTGCGTTTGTTGAGCGAAGAGCTAACGACACGGCGTGCGAAGGGCCAGCCTGTTCCCATTGATTTATACGGCGAAGTATCGCGTCTTTCCATCAATACCGGGCGCTTTGCCGATGCTTATGCGTATCTCCAAGAAGCCTTAAAAATCCAGCCTCGTCATTTTGATTTATGGAACATGTTCGGAATCGTCTTGCGTCGGCTTGGTCGGCCAAACGAGGCGATGACGGCGCTCGATAATGCTTCCAAAATTAACCCGAAAAACGCAGCGCCACTCGTCAACAAAGGCAATATTTTGCTCGATCAAAAGCGACCGGTCGAGGCCGCCGAGCTCTTTGGCCAGCTCGTGCGTCTTAATTCGAAAAACCACGAATTTCAGCGGCTTTTAGGCAATGCCTATGTGCAAATGGGCGATTTGCAAAAAGCCGTTGCACGCTATGAAACGGCGCTTCGTTTAAAGCCCGACGATATCGCAAGCTGGATTGACCGCATCAAAGCCGCAACCGATTTCGAGCATCACGATGAAGCGATCACGCTCGTCGAAAAGGCGCTCGAAAAATTACCGAATAATCATCGGCTGATTGAAGCGCGCATTATGGTGTTGCGCCGCGCAGGCCGCTTCAAGCAAGCAGAAGAGTTACTACTTGCCCGTATCAATGAGGCGCCAGATGATGCTTGGGCTAATTTTCAATATGCCGAAACGGTTGCCCGTTTTGATCGCGAAACAGGCAATAAATATTACAAGCGCGCGGTAGAGATCGAGCCTGAGAATGCCATCTACTGGATGAATTACGCCAATAGCCTTGATCGTTCGCGCTATGGCAATGAGGCCGATCATATCCAAGCCGGCTATGAAGCCGTAACAAAGGCACTCAGCCTCGGGCCTATTCCATCGCGCTTTGTGCGCATGGCGCGTAATATTTTGGTGCGCATTGGCCGCTTTGATCTCGTTGAAAGATTAGGAAGCTTCAAAGAGCTCGGTCGCACTTGGGCGAATGAGAGTCTTCACGATGCGCTGCATTATCATCTCGCCCGCGTCGAGACGCCAGAAGACCGCTATGAAATATTAGAACAACATCGCATATGGGGACGCATTGAGCAGACCAAGGCGGATATGAATCCGTTGCCGCGTCCTGCCCTCATCGAGCAGCGGTCCAAAATCAGACTCGGCATTATGAGCTCGGATTTGCGCAACCATCCGGTCGCCTATTTCGCGATGCCATTGTTTGAATTTCTCGATCATAATCGCTTCGAGGTCTATTGCTATTCCTGGTGCCGCAACGAGCCTGATCCCGTGCACAAATATCTTGAAACGCGCGTCAATGCGTTTCGCTGGCATAAGGCCATATCAGATCGTGACGCGGCAGAACTCATCGCGAAAGATCGCGTTGATATGTTGTTCGAACTCGGCAGCTCAACCGATATGAATAAGCTTGAAGTGATGGCCTATAAGCCTGCTCCACTTCAGGCAAGCTGGCTTGGTTATCCGCACTCGGCGGGCCTTGAGAGCATCGACTATATTTTAGTCGATCCTTTCATCAATCCGCCTGATCCTGCTTTGCTCATTGAGAAGCCTTTCATCATGCCACATTCGTGGGTCGCGATGGGCAATCTTGGCTTTAATGAACAAGAGCAAATCAATCCGATCATTCCGTCGCAGCGGAATGGTTTTGTCACCTATGGGACGGCAAATAATCCTTATAAATATAGCCCAACCGTCTTAGAGACTTGGGCCAAGGTCGTTGCCGCAACGCCGGGTTCGAAATTCATGTTTGTGCGTCCGGAATCGGGCGTGCCGTCCTTTAAAGAGTCAATGATTGCTGCCTTTGCCAAGCAAGGTGTAAGCGAAGATCGCCTGATTTTCACCGCCGTGCGTGGCCGACATATGCGCTGGTATAATGAGATGGATATTTCACTCGATACTTTCCCGCAAACGGGTGGCACGACGACATGTGAATCTATGTTTATGGGCGTACCGGTAATCTCGCTTGTGGGTCCGGCGTTTTTCGAACGCTTAAGCTATTCTAACCTTTCAAATGCGGGATTGGGTGATCTCTGCTGCTTTTCAATTCCAGATTATATTCGAAAAGCCGTTCAATTAGCGGGTGATACCGAGCGTCGTAAATTGTTACGCAACAGCTTACGCATTGACATTCGCGACAGGCCGCTTGGTCAGCCGCATGTCTTTGCGAGAGATTTTTATAATATGGTCGAGAAAACAGTTAAAGAACACCGTTAGCGCATAGCGAGTTTTTCGGCACCTGCGCGGTGGGTATTCCAATTCTCAATATAGGCTTTTGCCAAGCTTGCATCGTCTAAAATGAGCAGATTTTCTGCGTTTTTAGATTCCGCCGCCTTGGTGAAATTATAAGAACCCGTCAGCAAGCGGTGCTCATCAATGATGATTACTTTATTATGTGCAATCGCACAGCAATAGTCGATAAACACGGGTAGACGGGCGTCATTAAGATCAGCCAACACCGAGTAACGCTCGCTCGTCTGGCTTTTATCGACAATTACCGCAACATCGACGCCGCGTTTTGACGCCGCAATCAGAGCATCGGCAATATCATGCGACGTAAAACTATAGGCCTGCACGCGAATGCTGCGTTGGGCGCCGGCAATCTCATCTAGAATATAGGCTGAGCAATGCCCCTCGGGCGAAAAGCAAACTTTGGGTTGCTTTGACGTATTTTCGGCGCTCGCAGGCTGGTTCAGTGGCAGGGCGATATAAACAGCGGACGCCAGGACAGCCATGAGCGCTGACGCCAAAACCTTTTTGCTAAGATGATAGGTCCAATGCACCATGGCCGCGCCAAACGAAAAACCCACGCTCAAACCATGAACGCATCATGGTTAACCCTAGGTTAAGCGCTTCGGGTATTACAATCAATAGGTGCAATTATGATATTTACAACCAGATGAGTTTCGGCCCACCGGCTACCGCTCCAGCGTCGGGTCCATCACATCCAATTCGGTAATATCGGCTTCCTCGGCAGGTATGGCATAGGATCCGCCGATCCATTTAGCCAAATCGAGATCGGCGCAGCGCTTTGAGCAAAAAGGCCTATATTCCAAAGTAGCCCGCTTCTTACACATCGGGCAGCGGCCCAGCATAACAATATCGGCTGATTTCTTGTCAGGGTTCGAGGCACTGTCGCTCATCTTGTCCCTCCCGTCCGGTATCCCAAGCCCATGAGCAGCTGCGAGGTTTCATAAAGCGGCAAGCCGACAACGCTGGAATGGGAACCGACAAGGCGGCTTACAAAGGCAGCCGCCCGCCCTTGAATAGCATAGCCGCCCGCTTTGCCTTGCCACTCGCCGCTTATCAAATAGGCTCGGCGCTCCTCGTCTGACAAGCGCTTCATCGTCACCCGCGTTTCCACAAGCCGATGCCGGATAAGCCCCTCGGATGTTGCCACACAAACACCCGTATAGACGCGATGCGAGCGGCCCGAGAGCAGGTCAAGGCAAGCAATCGCATCGGCCTCAGTCTCTGCCTTCGGCAAAATACGACGTCCGACGGCAACAACCGTATCTGCCGCTAAGAGCAAAAAAGGTACGCCCTTCACGCTTTCTTTTGCGGCCATCAGGCACGCCAGCGCTTTTTCATGCGCTAAACGCTCAGCCAAAGCGCGCGGCAATTCTTGCGGCTTGGGCGTTTCGTCAATATCGGCGGCAAGGCACGCGAAAGGCTCCACCCCGATCTGCCGTAACAGATCAAGGCGTCGAGGCGATGCGGAGGCCAGAAAGAGGTTAAGAGAGTGCACGCCGTTCCCCGCCCGATGCCGATATTTCTTAGGAAAGCCAGGCGGCTTTCGCCTTCAAGGGTCGATTACTTGAAGCGATAGGTAATGCGTCCTTTGGTCAGGTCATAGGGCGTCATTTCCACGAGCACCTTGTCGCCTGCCAGAACACGGATCCGGTTTTTGCGCATTTTACCTGCCGTATGCGCAATGATCTCGTGATCATTTTCAAGCTGCACGCGGAACATCGCATTCGGCAACAATTCCGTTACCGTGCCCGGAAATTCAAGAACTTCTTCTTTCGCCATTCAAAACCTTCAATCGCCACAGGAGACGAAAAACCCGCCCCTTCAAACTTGCGCGGACCCTAAACGAAACAAACCTATTTGTGAACCTTTTCAGTCAACCGGATGAACGGCTTTTTGCGCCTGCTCCAAAGCCCGGTAACGATTGGCCCCCAAAGGGATCAAAACGAGATAGATGACCGTCACCGACGCCAAAAACTGGAAGGGATAGGTCACCAATAGGCCGACAATGGCGATTGCGATCACAAAAAACGGCACAACCCACTCGCGCGGCACCCGGCTGCCGAAGGTTTTACCGGCAAAAGTCGGGATACGGCTAATCATCAAATAGGCGATAAACAGCAAATAGAGCGCCTCGACCACCGAGAAGAGCGGTGGCGGATTAAAGCCCAGCTGAATCACATAGGCCGGCAAAAGCCCCGTCAACGCGCCAGCCGGAGCCGGAATGCCGACGAAAAAGTTCTTTTGCCACTCGGGTCGCTCGGGGTCATCAATCATCACATTGAAGCGGGCCAGCCGCAGCGCGGCCGCAGAGGCAAAAAGCAGCGCCACGATCCAGCCAATGGATTTTAAATTATTGAGGCCATAAGTGTAGAGAATAATCGCGGGGGCAACGCCAAAGCTGATGAAGTCGGCGAGGCTATCAAGCTCCGCCCCAAAGCGCGACGTTCCTTTCAGGAGCCGCGCGATACGGCCATCAAGCCCATCGAGCACGGCTGCGACCAAAATCGAAATAATCGCCTCACCGAGCTGGCCTTCAAAGCCGAAGCGGATGCCCGTCAAACCGGCGCACAACGACAGCAAGGTAATAACATTCGGCACCAAAAGCCTAAGCGGCACCGTGTTAAACCGACGCGGCCGCGACTGTTTATCGGGTTCGAAAGGTGGAAATAAATCGGTCATTGCTGCGTAAATTCCCGCGCGGTGGCGGATTTGTTCTTCATCGCAATCACGGTTTCGCCCGCGACCATCGTCTGCCCAACGCCTACGACCGGCACAACGCCTTCGGGCAAATAGACATCCACGCGCGAGCCAAACCGGATCAAACCGAAGCGTTGGCCGACCTCAAGATGATCGCCCTCATCAACAAAACTCACAATACGACGCGCCACCAAACCGGCAATCTGCACGACGCCATAACGCTCTTTGCCCGTGTCGACGATAATCGCATTGCGCTCATTATCGTCGCTGGCTTTGTCGAGATCCGCGTTGAGAAACAGACCCGGACGATAGGCGATTTTCTCGATCGTGCCGGCAACCGGCACGCGGTTCACATGGCAATTAAACACATTCATAAATACCGAGATACGCGTCATCGGCGCGTCGGAAAGGCCCAATTCCGGCGGTGGCACAGCGGGCGTAATGAGCGAGACGACGCCATCGGCAGGAGAAATCACAAGCCCCTCACCCACCGGAACCGTACGCACGGGATCGCGAAAGAAATAGGCGCACCAAGCGGTAAGGATCGCGCCGATCCAGCCTAAAGGCCCCCAAATCCACGCCAAAAGATTGGCGACAACCGCAAAAATCGCAATAAAAGGCCACCCTTCGCGATGGATGGGAACGAAGGGTTTGCGGATGGAATCAAGAATCGACATTAAGGCTCCCATGGATGCAAGCACCCGTTTAAACATCACTTATCGGCTGAAAGTGCC
>CANGPL010000069.1 GCA_947455725.1 Hyphomicrobiales bacterium
GCGCTTGGCGCTCATGAAGAAAACAGCTTTTTTAATAAATACTGCGCGCGGGCCGATTGTGGATCAAGCAGCGTTGACCAACGTGCTGCAAGAACGCAAAATTGCAGGGGCTGGTTTGGATGTCTTTGAAGTTGAACCCCCTGTTGCGACTGATCCGATTTTAAAACTCGATAATGTGATTCTTACACCGCATGCCCTGTGCTGGACGGATCAATGTTTTGCCGGAAACGGTTTAGCTGATGTCCGCGCAACACTGGATCTTCAAAAAGGTCTGGTTCCTCGCGGAATTGTAAATCGGGCGGTTGTTGATTCCGCCGGCTTCAAGGCTAAATTGAAAGAATACGCCAATCGTTTTACGTGAGACGGTAGGCGCAACAGATCAGCCGGCCTCCTGCGGGTGATGGCTGATACAAGAAGGGCGAATGCATAAAGCATTTGTTTAGTTAAAACGGGAGGATGGTCATGAATCTTATAAAAAGACTTGGCTTAACAGCTGCCGGCGCGTTGATTGCGGCTAGTGCTGTTTCAGCCGCATGGGCAGAGAGCGCAGCTGAGAGGGCTGTCAAGGAGGCCCAAAAATATAAAGGCCAGACGATTACGATCGTTTGGGAAGCTGGCCTTCAATCGCTAGATCCGCTCAATTTCTCAGGTCCACTCTGGGAAAAACTAACGGGCATGAAGGTGAAGGTTGTTGAAGTACAAACGGCTGAGATGTTCACGAAAATCATGCAGGAATATCGCGCTGGAACGGGTGCTTATGATGCGCTGAACGTAATGCCATCGTGGATGCCAGATCTTGCGAATGCAGGCGCACTTGAGCCGCTTGATGCTTATGTCGACAAATATGGCTATAAGGATGAGTTTCAGAAAATTGCACCCATCTATCGCGATAATTGGGCAAAGGCCAATGGCAAAATCTACGGCCTTCCGGATGATGGAGACGTCTTCATCATGTATTTCCGGAAAGACATTTTTGAAGATCCGAAAATAAAGGATGCTTTTAAAGCCAAGACTGGTCACGATCTTTCCGTTCCGAAGACGTGGAAAGAGTTTGGCGAGACAGGATCCGCTCTGACCGAAATCTTGAAGCCACAAAATGTTTATGGAGCTGCCTTCTTCCGTCAGCCTCCGTATACAATGTTCATGTTCCAAGAGCGTTTCCGTAACGAAGGCGGTAAATTCTTTGATGCGGAGACAATGAAAGCCACTATCAACAGCGATATTGGTGTCAAAGTGCTGACCGATATGCGCAATGAGAACAAGTTCATGCCACCTGGCGTTGAACAGTGGGGCTTTGTTGAAAATCTTGCAGCCTTCATGGCTGGCCAAACCGCAATGACGATTTCATGGCCACCATATGGTCGTTGGGCTGCTGGATACGGTACAGATGACAAGGCATTGAATTGGGTTCCTAAATCGACGGTTGGCGGTAAAGTAGGTTATGCATTGCCACCAGGCGGGCATCCGGAACTTGCTGCCGGCTTTGATCTTTCGATTGCCTCGACCTCAAAGAACAAGGATGCAGCCTATCTCTTCATTCAATGGCTTAACAGTGAAGATATCTCGCTTCAACGCGTGAAGCTTCCAACAACGCTTCGTGACCCGTTCCGCGACTCCCATTATACGGATGCTGGTTATTTGGCGTTGTGGCCAGATGCGAAGGATTACCTGAAGACCCTGAAAGATGCTTCTCTTGCAGGCATATTTGATTTGTCCGTCTTGCAAACCGACAAATATGAAGAAGTCCTTCGTCAGGCTATTGGAAAGCTTTGGGCCGGCGAAGATCCAAAAGTAATCCTTGATGCCGCTGCCGGCGAATGGGATGGAATTACCAAGAAGATCGGCGTTGATAAACAAAAGGCAGTTTATGCTGATTGGGCGTCAAAATCGGGTGCCTATCCTAAATAAAACAACATAACAAACCATCTGCTCCAACCCTATCAGGTTGGGGCAGATTTTTTGATTTGGATAAGTCTATGACTTCTGCGTCACATGCCGATAATTCCGGTGGTGCTCATCATCCGTCACGGCGGATGCCGGACCATAATTTTAGGTATTGGATTATTGCGCCATCGGTCTTTTTACTTCTTCTGATCGGTTTGTTTCCGCTTATCTATTCGCTTGTCGTAAGTTTCCAGCAAATTACAATGACGGATTATGATACTTCTTTTGCTGGGCTCACAAATTATGCGCAGTTATTTGACGACGCGCGGCTATGGCAGTCCATTGCCCACACTCTTATCATAACAATTATTGCCTTACCCATTGAACTTGTGTTCGGCTTAGCTATGGCGCATCTGTTTCTTGAAAGAATGCCTGGGCGCCAGATTTTTATTTCGCTCATCGTGCTTCCCACGGTTATCTCTCCTGTTGTTGCAGGAGCTACCTGGCGCCTCTTGTTTGATCAACGCTACGGTCCAATCAATCAAGTCATCGGTTGGTTTGCCGGGCATGACGTCATTATGCTTTGGAACATAACGCCCCATCTCGTTTATCCGGCCATTTTGATTTGTGAGGTTTGGCAGTGGACGCCATTCATGTTTCTCATCCTGCTCGCTGCTTTGTCAAATGTCGACAAGTCATTGACTGAAGCAGCTGAGCTGGATGGCGCTGGTTTTTGGCGGATCTTTTTTAAAATTGTACTTCCTGCAATTTGGCCTGTTATGGCGATTGCAATTTTGATTCGAGGGGTCGATTTATTTCGGATATTTGACGTGATTTGGGCTTTGACATCAGGAGGCCCAGGGACAATGACAGAAACGATATCCATTTACACTTATGTTCAAGGCTTTCAGCAATTTGAATCAAGTTATACGGCCGCTATTGCTTTTCTTATTGTAGGGCTGATGTCGGTTATCGTGATATGGGCTATTCGACGGATGGGACTTGCGAAATGACCAATCTTTCAGTCGCAGCAACGCGTCGCTGGAAACTTGCAGGCCGATATGGTTTAGCCAGTTTATTGCTGGTATTTTTTGTTTTCCCAATTTATTGGCTGTTTATCATTTCTTTTAAGACTCCAGATGAAATTTTTCACTTTCCGCCCGTCTGGTATCCGAAGAGTTTGCAATTTGCCAATTATGCTGTTTTGTTCAAAGACGGTGATGCCGTAAGCGTTTTAAATAGTCTTATATTGGCGGGTGTAAGTACCGTTATTGCGATGATTTTTGGTACGATGTGCGCTTACAGTTTGGTGAGGTTTAAAACCGGCGGTGAAGACTTCGCCGTTTGGGTTATCTCACAAAGGCTTATGCCGCCAATTGCCATTATTTTTCCAATTTTTCTTCTTTATGTCTATCTCGGCTGGGTCGACTCTTATGGCGGTTTGATCATTTTATATACGGCATTTAATTTGCCTTATGTCATTTGGATGATGCGTGGCTACATCGAAGACATCCCTCTTGAACTTGAAGAAAGTGCTTTAGTCGACGGTTGTTCTAGATGGGCGGTGTTGTGGAAAGTTGTCTTTCCGATGGCACGTACAGGTCTTTTCGCAACGGCAGTCTTTACCTTTGTTTTTGCTTGGAATGAATTTATTTTTGCACTTGTGCTGACGCGAACCGAAGTGGTGACTTATACGGTGCAGGTAACCCATTATTTTGGTGGACAATCTAATTTCTGGGCGAAAATAGCCGCAATGTCGGCACTTGGGACGGTTCCTGTATTTATAACGGTATCCTTATTACAGCGGTTTCTTGTTCGTGGCATCTCAATGGGCGCGGTCAAAGGTTAAATATGAGATTGGTTCTAGGAAGGACTTGGTATGTCAGACGTTAGGATCAGCGGGCTTCATAAGACTTTCGGCACTGTTCATGTGCTGAAGGGAATTGACCTCGAAATTCCGGCAGGTGAATTTACGGTTTTGGTTGGCCCTTCAGGGTGTGGAAAATCGACTCTTTTAAGGACAATTGCAGGCCTTGAAGAAGTTGGGCAAGGCGACATTTCGATTTCTGGCGTGAACGTCAATTCGCTTAGACCACGTGACCGCAATATTGCCATGGTCTTTCAAAATTACGCCCTTTATCCCTATCTGAGCGTTTTCGAAAATATTGCGTTTGGATTGCGCGCGCGTAAAATGGAAGATCACGAAGTTAGACTTCGTGTGAACTCGGCGGCGGACATGTTGGGTATTACCGGACTTTTAGATCGTTTCCCTAAGCAATTATCTGGGGGGCAGAGACAAAGGGTTGCTATTGGAAGAGCCATTGTTCGTAAGCCGCAACTTTTTCTGTTTGACGAGCCATTATCGAATCTCGATGCACAATTGCGCGACGAGATGCGCGGTGAAATTAAGAAGCTTCATCAGGATCTCGGGATAACAATGGTTTACGTTACCCATGACCAGATTGAAGCCATGACATTAGCTGACCGGATCGTGCTCATGCGCGAGGGCCGGATTGAGCAAATGGGTTCCCCTCTCAATGTCTATGAACAACCAGCAACACGATTTGTTGCAGGCTTTCTTGGCAGTCCTAAAATCAATTTCATTTCCGGTGAATTGGTCGATGCTGGAGATAGGCAAGCTATGCGGTTGAGCGATGGTGAAATTATTCCATTGCCGAAACGTACTCAGGCATGGGGACAATCCATTGTATTGGGCATTCGACCTCAACATCTCGGGCGTTCGACGGATAGCAAGGTAAAAGCTGGGGAAGTTAAACTTTCTCGCCCTATCGAGATTGTGCAGCCTACTGGATCACGAACCTATGTAACGATCAAGATCGGTGGAACTCAATGCATTGCAGAAACCGAGTCGATGGAGACCGGTCGACCAGGGGAAACTATTGATTTAAGTTTTGATCTTCAACATGCCATATTTTTTGATCCGACCTCTGGTGCTGCAATTATTTGAATTTTAACTCTGGATTTAAAGAGGGAACTGGACATGTCAGCTAAACCTTCACGTGGCATTTGTCTGTTTGGGACTGACGAAAGTGTGGAGCCGCCAAAGCTTCTGACCGCCGGCCCGCTTTCCGCGGAATTTGAAGCTGGTAACCTTCGTTACATTCGCTTTCACGGCATCGAAATGATCCGAGCCCTGTCCTATATTGTAAGGGACAAAAATTGGGGAACCTATAATCCGCGCCTTAGTAATCTTCTCCTCGAGGAAAATGGAGACAAATTTACGGTCAGTTACGATGCAGAAGTGGGGGATCCGGAACAGAGTTTTCGCTATTCCGCGAGGATAGTGGGTAAGTCAGATGGTTCTTTGCGGTTTGAAGGCAAGGGCGCGAGCCTTACGGATTTTGTCACAAATCGAACAGGCTTTGTGGTCTTGCATCCGATTGAGGGTGTCGCAGGGTCACCTGCGACAATAGAGCATGTTGATGGGCGGGTTGTAGACACTCATTTCCCGAGCTTGATTGATCCTGTCCAGCCAATGATCGATTTGCGTGCAATTACGCATGAATTTTCGCCAGGTGCGAGAGTTAGATGTTTAATGGAAGGCGATACGTTTGAAATGGAGGACCAGCGTAACTGGTCTGATGCATCCTATAAAACCTATGTGAGACCTTTGGCTTTGCCGTGGCCTTATGTTCTGGCCAAGGGCGCTGTAATAGAGCAGGCTGTGTCTCTTTCTGTTGCAGGAAGACCATCGACTTCATTGAATAGCGGCAATGATGTTGTAAAGCTCACGATCGGAAGCGAATTAGGAAATATACCGCCTCTTGGTGTTGGTCTAGATGTTGATGATTGCGATGATGCTCGCGCAAATCTTTCGATTTTGAAGCAGCAGAAGCCTCATCATATTATCTGTCATTATGATCCTCGTCGTGGGCATTCATTGCAAAGCCTTAAAAAACAGGTAGAGCTCTCGCATGATCTTGGCGCTGAGCCGTGGTTGGAGGCTATAATTGCCCAGGTTGATGGATGGGAGAAGGAAATTATAGCCTTGGGAAAGACAGTTGATCTGCTCGGGCGGCCGTTTCCTGTTGTTATGCTGTCGCCTGCGTCAGATCTTAAATGCACACTACCGGGTTCGGTATGGCCGCCATGTCCGCCTGCAGACGAGCTTTTTAAGAACGCACGGACCGCGTTTGGTGATGTCAAATTGACGGGAGGCATGTTTAGCTATTTCACAGAGCTTAATCGTAAGCGCCCTCCGATAGATGTTATGGATAGGGTGAGCTTTACCACTTCTGCTATGGTCCACGCTGGTGACGACCGGTCCGTTACTGAAACACTTGAGTCATTGCCCCATATTGCACGAAGTGTCCGGGCCATGGTTGAAAACAAGCCATGGTATGTTGGTCCAAGTGCGATTGGCATGCGAGATAACCCTTATGGCGCGAAGGTTGCTGACAATCCGAACGACATTAGGCAGGCTATGAACCGGAATGACCCCCGTCAGCGCGGCTTACTGGGTGCTGCGTTCGATATTGGTTATTTCTCTCACTTTGCCTATGGTGGGGCCGCAGCAGTGGCCCTTGGCGGGCTTGTGGGACCGTTTGGTTCTGTTCATGTCAAGACGCCATGGAAGCAACCTTTTTTTGATGAACATAAGGGCGTATATCCTGTTTATCATGCAAGGCGTGCGCTATCGCAACTTGCTGGTGGTAAGCTTCTTTCGGTCTCAAGCTCGTTACCGCGTGATGTGCAATTGATCGCGGCAAAAACAGACCGTGGTACCGAGCTTCTGGTTGCAAATTTGACGGGTGAAATAGTTTTTTTACAGGTGTCAGGCTTGAGTACGCATGCGCGTATTTTAATATTTGATGAGACGAGTTTTCCTGTCGCCGCAGAGGATGCTGAATTTTTGAATAGAGAAGGTACTTTGATTGGTGATGGTCGAATTCAATTATCTGCATATGCCTTCGCACACATCCTAACACGCTGAGTTCGTCGTCCCTTAATTTACAAATTGCAAAGGTATTATTTAGACAGTGGATGATCAATCAGTACATCAAGTGGCCTCTTTTTTATGGACGAGCTGGCAAGCAGGAGCCACGCTGTCTGAAATTCCTGACGCAATTCGTCCGAGGTCTCGCGAAGATGGCTATCGGATTGGAAAGAGGATTGTCGAATTATCCGGACAGGCAGTCGTTGGCTGGAAAATAGCAGCGACGAGCGAAGCCGGACAAAAGCATATAAATGTTGATGGTCCATTGGGTGGGCGTATTTTATCGGGGCGACTTTTATCTCCCAATGGATCTGTTAAACTTGGTCAGAATATTATGCGTGTCGCGGAGGCTGAGTTCGCCTTCAAATTTGCCCGCTCGCTGTCACGGCGACCTCACCTCTATCAACAAAGCGAGGTAATGGATGCTGTTGAAAGTCTGCATTTATCGATTGAAATTCCTGATTCCCGCTATCGTGATTTTACCGTCGTCGGTGCGCCAAGTTTGATTGCAGATACAGCTTGTGCATCTTGGCTGATGCTTGGACCAGCGGTTCAGGCACCATGGCGAAATATTGATCTTTCTGAACACGCTATTTATGTTCATTTGAACGAACAAAAAGTCACTGAGGGACGCGGCAGTGCGGCGCTTGGTGATCCGCGAATTGCCCTTACTTGGCTGGTTAACGAGGTTTGCCGTTACGCGGACGGTATTAAGGCGAATGATTTTGTTACAACAGGAACCTGTGTTGTTCCCGTACCCATCAAACCTTCGGACCGGTTGCTTGTTGATTATGGCACGCTCGGATCAATGTCGATTAACATTTTATGATTCCTATATTTACATTCGAAGTGCAACTTTCCGTAACTTGTTGAGATGGCTGAAATTGCGTTGAGCTCCTCGTTCCCTTGACCTCGCAGTCGAAGAGGCACAATGACCGATCACCATTTCAGTCGAGAAATGCGATATCAGATTTCCGCATTGTTAAAAGAGGGGCTGATGCAATGCCAGATTGCGGTAAGCCTTGGCAACATCCGTTAAAACTGCCAAGTCCAGTTCAACCTGCCGCGAAATCTTGTAGCAGTCTTCGTCCGAAGGCCGCTTCCGAGCCATCTTCAACTCCTCGATTGTTACAACACTATTGGCTCAACTTTTAAGACAGATGGGCATCTCAGCAACACTGACAGAATGCTACAGAAAACATTCAAGTTGCCATCAGCCCATCTCGTTTCTGTGGAGCATCTGTCAAACCCTTCAGCGCGAGCAGCCATTTTGCGCTCCGTTTTTTTTGTTCATGTTTTGTTCGAAGCGACATTCGTATTTTTTACAAAACGCAAAACGCTACCACATTTATTATGTAGTAGCGTTTTTAAGCTTAAAAATACTCTATATTGTGTTTATCGAATTATCGTGAATAGAATTCGATAACGAGCGATGGTTCCATCTGCACAGGATAGGGCACGTCAGCGAGCGCAGGCACGCGGATGAACTTTGCCGTCATCTTGCTGTGGTCAACTTCCACATAGTCAGGCGTATCGCGCTCTGCGAGCTGGGTTGCTTCGAGAACGAAGGCGAGCTGACGGGACGATTCCTTGACCTCGATCACATCGCCAACCTTAACCATATAGGAGGCGATGTTGACGCGGCGACCATTCACCTTCACGTGGCCGTGATTGATGAACTGGCGCGAGGCGAAGACGGTCGCGACGAATTTCGCGCGGTATACCACCGCATCCAAACGACGCTCCAAGAGACCGATCAGGTTTTCCCCCGAGTCGCCCTTAAGACGGATGGCTTCCTGGTAATAGCGGCGGAACTGCTTTTCCGAGATATTGCCGTAATAGCCCTTGACCTTCTGCTTGGCGCGCAACTGCGTGCCGAAGTCGGACATTTTGCCTTTACGGCGCTGTCCGTGCTGGCCTGGGCCATATTCGCGGCGGTTTACAGGGCTCTTCGGACGGCCCCAGATGTTTTGACCTAAACGGCGGTCAATTTTATGTTTTGCGTCAATACGCTTGCTCATCGCTGTTCCTCTTCAAAAAGCGAAGTTACGAGGAACGCGCCCTCCTTTGCCCAATCTCTCGAGCCGACAGGTCAAATTTGCATGCAAAATCAACCACGGGAGCGTCAAAAACACTAAACGGGCCCAAGGGACCCGCAAAGCGATGGGCGGTTCATACGGGCATGACAGGAAAATGTCAAACGGAAGAGGCGGAATTAACCGAGATAAAGTCTATTTTTTCAAGGCCGTAGCCCTTGAGCGCGGCTTCAAGAGGCGCCGGTATCGCATATTCCGCGGTAAAGATGGCCTGCACGGCTTGGTCTGATGCTGAGGCTGGCTCTCCATGACCCATGAGTTGAACGACCCGGCGGGCAATGGCGGGTGCAGGATCAATCCATGTCACGGGCCACGGCGCCAATCGTTCGAATGCTTCGAGCAGGAGCGGATAATGGGTGCAGGCGAGAACAATCACATCCGTTTTCTTGGCGTCTCGCTCGACAAAGCAGGGGGCGATATCGGCAAGGATGGCGCTATCGCTGACGCTTTCACCTTTCAGCATGGCTTCGGCTTTGCTGGCGAGACCTGAGGGCGCGTGGAGGATGACTTCACATTCTTGCGCGAAGTCTCGGATGAGGGCAGCGGTATAATCGCGCTGCGCGGTGCCGCGTGTGGACAGAATACCGATGATTTTTGACTGGGATTGCTCCGCGGCAGGCTTGATCGCGGGAACGGTGCCGACAAAGGGGATCGAAAAGCGCTCGCGCAACATCGGCAGAACAAGCGTCGAGGCGGTGTGGCATGCGATCACAACGAGATCGGGGTTGAAGCGCGGGATCATCTCGTCGAACACGTCGCGGACACGGGCGAGCAAGATCTCTTCACTTAATTCGCCATAGGGGAAGACGGCGTTATCGGCGACATAGATATAGTTGGCATCGGGCCGCGCGTGGCGGATGGGATCGAGCACGGTTAAGCCGCCAACGCCGGAGTCGAAGACCAGAATGGTTTGGCGGTGATCGCTCACGCCTCCGGCTCCGCTTCTTGCGCTTTGAGGGCGGCTTCGCGTTTGCGCTTTTTGGAATAGGGCACGCGCGGGCCTTCGACCAAGCGCACGATCATGCCGCGAATGGTGCGTAAATCCTGCTCGTCCATATCCATGCGCAGGAGAATGTTGCGCAAATTCATGCTCATGCGTTGTTTTTTGTTGGGCGGGCGGTAGAAGCCGCGCTCTTCCAATTTCTCATCGAGATAGTCGAAGAAATTCAGGATGGTGCCGCGCTCGGCTGCGGGCCAACGCGTTTTGCGAGCAAAGGGGAGGGAGGCTTCACCGCTTGCCGTTTGAAAGGCGTAACCCATGAGCAGCACGGCTTGCGAAAGATTGAGCGAGGCGAAGTTAGGATCGACCGGATAGGTGCAAATGGCATCCGCCATGGCGATGTCGTGGTTTTCTAAACCGGTACGCTCGCGGCCAAACAACACGCCGACTTTGCCGCCATCCGCAATGCGGGCTTTAAGATTAGCGCCTGCCTCTGACGGGCCGTGAATGGGTTTACCTTGGCCGCGCTCACGCGCCGTGGTGGCGTAGACGAAGTTGAGATCGGCTATGGCCTCTTTTAAGGAGTCATAGAGCTTGGCAGATTGCAGCACAAAGCCAGCGCCCGCTGAGGCGGCCTCGGTTTTCTGGTTCATCCAGTTTTCGCGCGGGCGCACCATGCGCAATTCATGCAGGCCGAAATTCGCCATCGCGCGCGCCGCCATGCCGATATTTTCGCCAAGCTGCGGCTCGACCAGAATGATGATGGGCTTGTCACTCATCGCGCGGCAACCTTTTGCAAGAGCCGCGCTTGCTCGAACGCGTAGGCGAGCGATGACGCATCGGCGATGCCTTTACCTGCAATATCGAAGGCGGTGCCGTGATCGACACTGGTGCGAATAAAGGGCAGGCCGATGGTAACATTCACGCCTTGTTCGATGCCCATATATTTAACGGGGATAAGGCCTTGATCATGATATTGCGCGACGACGATATCAAACTCGCCGCGACGCGCGCGCATGAAGACGGTGTCACCTGCAAAGGGACCTGAGACATTCATGCCCTTCGATTGCGCCTCTTTAATCGCGGGCAATATTTCAGCCTCATCTTCGTGGCCGAAAAGGCCGCCTTCACCCGCATGGGGGTTTAAGCCCGCGACCGCGATGCGCGGCTTGGCGATGCCATATGCGAGGCAGGCGGCATGAGCGAGTTCAATGGTTTTTAAAACGCGGGCTTTTATGATGAGATCGGGCACGCTTCGAAGCGAAACATGGATGGTGACTAAGATGACGCGTAACTCATCATTGGCGAGCATCATGGCGAAGTCGGAAGTGCCGGAACGGTCGGCCAAAATTTCGGTATGGCCGGGATAGGCGATGCCTGCGGCTTTCAACGCTTCTTTATGGATGGGCGCTGTGACAATGCCTGCGATCTCGCCCTTCAAAGCAAGGTCGATGGCGGATGTGATGTAGTCGTAAGCCGCTTGGCCCGAGCGGGCATCGACTTTGCCGAAGGGGAGATCGGCGGGGAGGTTGGAAAGCGACAGGACATCGATGGTGCCGGTTTCCGCTTTCGCCTCATCGGGTGAAGCAATTGTGCGGATTTTTAGCGGGAGGTGAAGCGTCGCAATCGTGCGCTCCAAACATCCCGCATCACCGATGACGATGGCGGGTGCGCTAACGCCGTTTGCGAAAAACTTGGCGATGATTTCGGGACCAATGCCTGACGCATCGCCCATGGTGATGGCTAAACTCTGCATGAAAGACCGTTAGCGAAACTGATCAATATCGGCAATCCCACGGGTCACAAAGGCCAAGATTTAGGCGGCTTCGACGGTTAATGCGCGGTGCTTTTCGGCCCGCGAATTGAGCCATACGGCCGTTAGAACAAGAATTCCGCTGATGATCAGACGGCCATCAACCGGCTCGCTATAGATAAGCGCGCCTAAAGCGACGGCGCCAACGGTGGCCAGATTGACCGCTTGAACCGTTGAGACGGGGCCAAAATGGCGCACGAGATTGAAGAAGGTAATCCGCTCGATGACCCACATCAACGTGACCGCGATGAGCGCCAGCCAAGCGGGCCAAGGCAGCGCGAGGGTCGATTGGGCATCGACGAGTAAAAGCGCGGGCAGGAAAACAAAGCCGCTGGCGAGACTTTCCACCACGCTGACAGCACCGGCATCACGCCCTTTGGGCCAGAAGTGGGAGGCATAGAGGTGGTAGAGCGCGTAAAAGAAAGGCAAGCTCAAGGAGCCTAACAGCCATGGATCGAGAACCGAAAAAATAGTGCCGCCGCTGAAAGCAGTCGGTTCGATCACCAGAAGGGCGGCGCCGATAAATCCAGTCGCAATAGCTAAGGCGCGGATCCAATGAAAGCGCTCAACGCCGACGCTCAGCGCCAAGCCATAGCCAAAGAGTGGCGTTGTCGAGGTAATGATCGAGTAGGTTGAGACAGGCACATGGCCGATAATGATTAAGCTGACGCCAAAGGGTAGGTTTAGGAGGACGGCGCAGCCAATGCCAAACAGCCAGAGTTTTATATCCGCAAGACGCACGGGGCCACGCATGCGCCATACCGCGTAAAGCGCGATACCGACGCCAAAGCCCGAGAGCGAAATTGTGGCGAGTGGTGATACTCCAAGTGTGGCAAGATGCTTGGTCATGACAGGCGAAATCGCCCAGAACAGACCGAGCCCTAACAGGTTAGGAACGAGACCAACGCGGGATGAAGCGCTCATAGAGCGCGCTTCTTACAAACAAACATAATTCGATTAATCTTTTCTAGGTTTAGAGGAGCGGCGCGAGAGCATATTGAGGCCTTCAACGCCTGCAGAGAAGGCCATTGCGGTATAGACATAGCCCTTCGGTACATGCGCGCCAAAGCCTTCGGCAATGAGTGTCATGCCGATCATGATCAGAAAGCCGAGAGCCAACATCACGATGGTTGGGTTATCGCGGATGAAGCGCGAGAGAGGCTCGGCTGCAAACATCATCGTTAATACCGCAACAATGACGGCTACGACCATAATCGGCAAATGCGGTGTCATGCC
>CANGPL010000070.1 GCA_947455725.1 Hyphomicrobiales bacterium
AGATCGGGTTGCAAATTCTGATTGATCACACCTTTGTTGTTGCAGTTGATACGCGACCATGGCATCTCGAACTCAGATCTGAATCAAAATGCAAAATAGGTAAGATTCAAATGGATAAGGCTGAGCTTTTAAAACTTCAAACCTATCTTCGTCGTCTATTCGGGAATGCCAATATTCGCGTTGTTCCCCGACCTAAAAAGACCGATTCTGCGGAAGTTATGGTCGGCGAGGAATTTATTGGCATTATTTCTCTTGATACCGAAGATGGGGATCGTTCTTACGCTCTGACGATGTCAATTCTTGATATCGATCTTGAAGACATTGACTGATCTAGTTTGGCATTGGGGGGCGAATGCCACTTTATTCGATCGACGGGATATCCCCACGAATTTCCAATGTTGAGCGCATTTTTTTAGCATCAAATGCCGATGTGATCGGAAATTGTGTTCTTGGTGAGGATGTTAGCATCTGGTTTGGTGCTGTACTTCGTGGTGATAATGAATCAATTACAATTGGGGATCGGAGCAATATCCAGGACGGATCTGTTCTTCATACTGATCCCGGTTTCCCTCTTACGGTTGGGGAGGATTGTACGGTTGGTCATCGCGCAATTCTTCACGGGTGCGTGATTGGATCCTGTTCTTTGATTGGAATGGGGGCAACAATTTTGAATGGCGCGAGCATTGGAAGATTTAGTCTCGTAGGCGCAAATGCTTTGGTAACAGAGGGCAAGATTTTTCCGGACTATTCGTTGATTATAGGTTCGCCAGCCAAAATTATTCGTCAACTGGATCAAGAATCAGTTGAGCGTATAAGGAAATCTTCCGAGCATTATGTCAGCAATAGCCGCCGCTATATCGCGAGCCTTCGGCTGATCTAGATGTGAAATTATGTCTTAATATTGTCCGGTTGCAGTCAGTGCCGGCGCGTTTGGTACACCAATTCGAACCCAAATGTTTGGATTTTCTACTGACTGACGCTTGACGAACGAATAACCCGTGCCGCGCCAGTCAAAGATATGGTTTGTTCTATTATCGAGAACGAAGTCGCCTCGATTGGTCTGAATTGTTAAAATTGCATGACCCATCCCATTTTCATCGGTCACAACCGTCATTAACAGCGTCTGAGTGGGAAAACCCAGATCCGTCAATTTCTTGCGTTTTAAAAGCGCAAAATCTTCGCAATCGCCCGAGCCTGAAGTCGGATAGTCCCAGCGCTCTTCGACGCCATAGGTTTCCAAATCGTCAGCTTCACGAATGAGCGAATTAACGTCACTATTGACCTTTTCAATCATTAACCAATTGTTCGGCGTTAAAGTAATGGGCTCGGATTTTGTCGCTGTATTATTGCATTCGCTCTGATGGCGATCACAAAAGTCCATCCAACCCCAGGGCGCTTTAGCGCTTCCCAATGAAATTGTACTTGTCGTGAGTTTAGGAAGGCGCGAGTCTTGATCTGACAAAATGCGACCGGCAAAAGCCGGTGCAGCCATGATCACAATCGATAAGATGATAAGCAATCGAGCCGTCATATCGCCCTCAATTCTTAAGAAGAGGTTAACGATTTCGATAGACGTTCTCAATCATAAAATTAAGAAACGGTTAATTATTTAGCCGTGATACAAAGACAAGATCTAATTAAGATTTTTGCGTTTGGCAGGTAAACAGGAGGCGAAATTGAACAAAAAAGTACTCGTGACCGCGGGGGCGGCCGGTATTGGTCGCACGATCGCTGAAACCTTCGCTGAAACTGGAGATCAGGTTTGGGTTACAGATATTGATGAGACTGCTCTTTCATTAATTCCGCCGACTATTCGTGCATCCCACATCGATGCTTCGTCGGAAAAGGGCATGGCAAAGCTATTTGATGAAATATCGTCGGAGTGGGGCGGTCTCGATATCCTTTGCGCCAATGCCGGTATTTCCGGCCCAACGGCTAAGCTCGAGGATGTTACACTCGCGGGGTGGCGTGAATGTGTTGCTGTTAATCTCGAGGGTGCTTTTCTATCTGCAAAATATGCTGCTCCGATCATGAAGGCAGCGAAGAGTGGTGTAATGCTTTTTACATCATCAACTGCGGGTATATTCGGTTTTCCAAATCGCGCACCTTACGCTGCCGCGAAGTGGGGGATTATTGGTCTCATGAAAACGGTTGCGATGGAACTCGGACCCTTTGGTATCCGAGCCAACGCAGTCTGCCCCGGATCGGTTGAAGGGCCTAGAATTGAAAGAGTACTTGAACGTGAAGCGGCCGTTAAAGGCACAACCCGTGATGCCATTTATGCTGGATACGCTTCTGGCACCTCTATGCGTACCTTTGTTGAGGCGCGTGATGTTGCAGCAATGATCCAATTTCTCGCAAGCGATGCAGCCCGCTATGTTTCAGGACAAGTGATCGCCGTAGATGGTCATACCGAGAATCCTGATCCAAAGGTTTAGCGTCAACCTATATCTTCATCCAAGTCGATTGCTGACATGCGCGAGCAACGTATAGATCCGTCCTTCCGCTGACCCTAAAATGGAACGCGTGATCATTCCATCGGGGTCCGCGGTTGTAAGATCGCGCAACACCACTTCAAATCGCGTCGTGTATGTTTCTAGATTTGTGCGGAATTTTTCGTCGACCCGATATTGCTGAACGAGCTCGGCGAAACGACGCTGTCCGGCTAGAGTGTAGAGCGCACGTGAGAAAGACACGGGCTCACCCTTCAGATAACTTGCCCAGAGTTTTGCAACTGCCTCTTCATTGATGATGACCTTGACGTCGGCGAGTAGGCCGGCAATCGTCTCCATTGGCGTAATCATCGGGCCATCAAGAACGCGCGCATCATCGGGCTGCGGTTTTCCAAATACGTCAGGCTTGTTGACGGGCCTTCTGATGTCCGAGATGAGCGGTTCAGTCTTTGTCTCATCCTTTGATGCGCGGGTTAGGAGGTCTGATAGCCAACCTGAGCGAACATCGCGAGCCTGCTGAGGTGCGGGATTAATGGGGCGCTTCGGCTCTTGAATGAATGGCTTTTTCAGATCCTCGCGATCGGATGCTTCGGGCATTGTTCTTGTGAACGTATTGCGCTTTTGAAAATCAGAATTTGGCTCTGAATCCTCTGCCTTGGGTGTGTTGAGCGGAGGTTTGGCCTCCATCGCAGGGGCAGAAGAAAAGTTACGATTTTGAGCACTTGGTTGTTGTTCGATTGGCGGTTTAGTCGATCCAACATCTCGGACCGGCTCAATGGAATTTGAAACAGGCACGAATTGTCTTGCGCTTGGCTTTGCAGAATCGGTGTTGCGTCCACTGGTCGTCATAATAGACGATAGTTCTCCAAGCGCACGAACTTGTTCGTTCACGGCGCGCTTGAGGGAAGCAGCCTGTTCTTTTGTCTCCTGGGGAAGTGCTGACACGCTTTGAGCGATTTCATTGCGAGAAGACTCTATTTCTCGAGCGATTGCTTCTGTAGCGGTTTTGACATCCGCAGCTGTATTTTCGAATCTTTGAACCAATTGCGAAAGGAGATTGCCCATTTCGGCAATTGTTTCCGCCGACATGACTCTCACGGAATCAACGGTTCTATTCTTTTCCAAATCGGCCTCAGCACGAACAGTGTTGAATTGTTCGCGTAATGATTGGCTCGCAACTTCAGCCGCATCACTCATGATCGATTTAATCGAATCAGCCCGATTTTCAATTGCGTAAAGTGCATCATTTAGATGTTGTGCGAAATTATTCGCAACCGTTTCAACGTCGTGGAAATGTGAATTCAGCGCGTTCGTTAATACTTCTATAGTCGCTTTTCTACTTTCCAAATCCGATCCGAGACGACCTTCAATGCTGCCTAGTGTATTTGCGGCAGTTTCGAGCATTGAAACATGCTCGCGTGTAACCGCTGAAACCGCACGTGTCCGTTCATCCAGAAGGTCAACGAGAGCGCGCGTTTCATATATTCCTGCGCCCGTGACGGAGCGCATGGATTCGATTTGTTCGAGTAGAAGATTTGCTGATTGAGTTGCTTCATCTTTGATTACAGCCCCGGCATGGGAGAGCCCAATAACGCGATCTGCCAATTTGCTTTCTAAGTCGCCGATCGCAATATTTGCCGATTCAACAACGCTTTGTACAATATGGCTTGCATCAGCCAGCTTTTGAAGCGTTACAAGCGTTTCGGATTGAAGCCGCTCTGTTGTGCCATTGAGTGTATTTGCAGCATTGTTGCCCACTTGAGCGATAGTGTCAGAAATTGAGACAGCATGCGATTGTAGTGAGGATACCAATTCGGAGCCTTGGGTATCGAGTGTTGTCGAAAGTCGGACGATCGCGGAATCAAGGGCATTTGAAATCGCCTGTGTCTGAGTTTCTAAGCTACTGCCGAATGTATGACTTTGATCGCCAATAACGGAGCCAATTGTCTCCAATCGTGTCACGATATTGTCTTCGAAATGGCGCACTTGATTGTCGAATGTATGCGCAATTTCAAGTGCTTTCTCGCCCAAAATTTCGTTAATTTCAGTGGCTCGAACTGCAAGTGTTTGAGTAACCCGTTCGGCTCGATCAGCCATTACGCGTCCCAATTCTTCAGTTCTGGAATCGATTGTATTCCCAATAACTGTACTATTGCGCAATAATGTTTCCTCAATTTGCATTGAGCGTTCTGCCATGGCGTCAACCAAAGATGTTGTTCGACGCGCAAGACCTTCATCAACGCGTGCAAACATCGCATCAATACCTTCAGCGACGGCAATACTCTTTGCGCGCGAATTTTCTTCGATCGCAGCAAGTTGCGATTCAATAATCCCAGATGCATTGCGAGCTTGTTCGGCCAGTCGATCGGAGAGCGCTTTGCCTTCGGTTGAGAAAAGATGAGCCACTTCGCCTAGGCGAGCCTCGATTGTCGTTGTAAAATTACTCGTATTTCGTTCAATTCGTTCAGCCAATTGGCTACCGCTAGTTTCAAGAACCCGCTCCAATTGTGTCAAGTTATCCGTAATTGCATTATTGATTTGACTGCTTCGACCCAAAATATTGGTTTCAAAATCCGATAGGCGACGATAGAGCGCCTCACTGAGGGCGCCGCCCTTAACGATCACAGTCTTTTCGAATGTTTCAATCTGACCGCCCAAAGTCGCATTAATGCGCGAACCACCTTGATCCAAGGTAGCGGTAATCGCTCCCAAATAGTTGGATAATTCACGATCTAAGGATGAAGCGCCATCGCGAATAGTTGCTTCAAGGGATGCAACGCGCCCGCCGATTGATTGGTCAATGCGTGTTGCATATCCAGATAGGCTGGTTTCAATTTGCTCAGTATTTCGAGCAAGACTTGCATCAAGCAAACTTGCTCCAGCATAAAATGAATTGGTAACTTCTGAAATACGCCCTCCAATTACCGAGCCAAGGGTATCTCCCGCATTGGCCATTGTTGTTTCAAGAGCATTTATATTCTTTGAAAGACTAGATTCGATTGTCTCAGTGCCTTTTGAAATTGTTTGTTGGATTGTCTCGTTTGTAAGCGCTAAGTTAGCCTCTAGTCGATTAAGATGGCTTCCCAAGCTTGATGTAATGGTTTCGGTCGAACTATTCAGCGTCAATTTTAACGTCGATGAATGGTTGGAGAGAACAGCGTCTAGAGACTCCGTTTCACTCGTTAATGCGCCAATCAAGCCGTTCGCTGTTTGTGAAATTTGAATACGAATAGCATCGGATTCCCGAGCAAATTCGTTTCTTATATTTTGTGCTTGATTGCCCACTGCTTCAACAAGATCGTCTAAACCGTCTGAAAAAATTGAACGTGACGTTGCTAATTTGTCATCCATGATGACAGCAAGGCGGCTGGCACTATTGTCGATACCCCGCTCAATTGCATCTGACTGTGATTCAAGGGTTGATCTTATGGCTTCCCCTGTTTCCGTTATTCTTAAAACAATTGCATCCGAATCTGATGCAATCTGATTTCCGGCGCGATCTGCTGCTGTCTCGATCGCTCGAACCATTGATTCAGCGCGTGATACAAGTTGATTCGTGAGGTTTTCACCACTCGTTGCCATTCGGTTTGCAACAGAGTCCGATTTTTCAGATAAAGTCGAAACGACCTCGTTACCAATTCTTGCGATTTGCGAAGTAACGGTGACATTAGCTTCGTTCAGGCTCTTTAGAATCGTATCACTCTTTTCGGCGAGGACGCCAATCATTGTCTCGCCCGTTCGTCCCAGAGTATTGGCGATTGTTGCCGTTTTTTGATCAATTGCGCCGGCGACTTTTTGTCCTGCATCTTCGACCAGGGTGGTGATGCGGCTCATAGCTTGATCGATCTCACGGCCCAGATGTTCATGAGTGGTCAAAATGGATGAGCGGATTTGATCCGCGTTTGAAGCAATAGCCTCACGTTGTAATGATAATTCGTCGATTAGAGCTCTAATGCGGACTTCATTTTGACCATAGGCGCGCTCAAGCGTAGCGATTTCATTGTGAACCATGGTCTCGAGTTCGCTTGCACGGGCAACCGCTCTTTCCATTCCGTCGCCCATTGCCGCAACTTCGCGACGAACAACTTGCGACAAGGATACTACCGCTTCGGCGCTTGCGGCTTCTGGTTCTGCTAGTCGCAATGCAACCTGCGTCATTGATCGCGCAACGGTTCTTAATTCCGATGCGCGGATGGTGGCCAATGCGAGGGTGAAGAAGAGGACGATCGGCAGGACACAGCCCACAACCAGAAACGGTAGGATTGCTGAGCCTTCGGGCGACGCGCTGATTGTTCCTATTAGATCGGGCCTGATTGCAATTGATATCGCCACGATTGCAGCCCAAGCGATGGATGCACCGGCGGCAATTGCATAGGGTTGGCGCGATGGCTTGGCCTGAAGTGACTGTAGAATCTCCCCAACGGCGCGTCGATCATCATTGGCCGCTTGGCCCAGCACCGGCCTAATAATTTCCTCGCCCGAAGGGCGGGGCGTCTGGCGCTCCGATCGCCCTTTTGATGCGCCGCGATCGGAGCTCACAGTTTCTGAGCGAGCGGCACGTGTTTCATTTGTCTTGATCGATGACTCTTCGGATTCCCCATGGGAGGGGTTGATCGACTGCGTCAACGCCTCTTCAATTGCCGAAAGTGCTGCTTCGGCTGAATCCGAAACTTTCGTATGCGTTGCCATGGTTTTCAAAGCTCCGAAAATTCTATTGGGCAGGGCTTAACCCGTTAGCATTTTAACTTTAGCGCGTGATCTTGAACACCCGGCGGGTGTAAATAGTGAAAACGTCGTTAACGGGCCAATTTTTGACTAATTCGTCTTGGATTTGGATCAAAAACTATAAATTTATGCTTCTTTTTGACAAAAAGTCTCGTCAAACTTGACCGGGTGGGGTATCGACGATCTCATTATGTCCGCTCATGAAGTGAGGATCCCGTGGCGAAGATACAATTCATAGATTTTAGTGGGACCGTTCATGCTGTCGATGCTGAGCTCGGCTCTACTGTCATGGAAACCGCAATCAAAAATGGAATTCCGGGTATTGAGGCGGAGTGTGGTGGGGCGTGTGCATGTGCGACCTGCCACGTTTATATTGATCCTGAATGGCAGGAAAAAGTGGGCGCTCCATCCTCAATGGAGGAGGATATGCTCGATTTTGCTTATGATATTCGCCCAAATTCGAGACTTTCTTGCCAAATTAAGGTTTCGAATGATCTTGATGGGCTCACGGTTCGAACACCTGAGCGTCAAGCGTAATAACACTGATCTAATTCTAATTCTGTATCTCTGAGGATTATGTCCCAACCATGGCCGATAAGACGACAACCGATTGTTTAATTATTGGCGCGGGCCCCGTGGGTCTTTTTGCAGTTTTTGAATTGGGTCTCTTAGATATTAAGGCCCATGTCGTTGATATTCTTGATAAAATTGGCGGGCAATGCGCGGAGCTTTATCCAGAAAAGCCAATTTATGACATTCCTGGATTTCCATCCGTCACGGGTCAGGGGCTTGTCGATAATCTAAAAGCACAAATAGAACCCTTTGGCGCTCAATTTCATCTCGGTGAAATGGTTACCGAGGTAGAAGCTCTTGGAAGCGAGACGGCGCCGCTTTTTAGTATCAAAACAACTGCTGGAACCGAATTTGAGGCAAAATCAGTATTGATTGCTGCCGGCGGGGGTTCTTTTCAGCCAAAAAAGCCTCCTATTCCTGGTATTGAAGCTTATGAACAACAAAGCGTTTTTTACTCGATCCGGCGGATGGAGGATTTCCGCGGGCGGAACGTCCTCATCGTTGGGGGCGGGGACTCAGCCCTGGATTGGACACTAAATCTTGCGTCCATTGCGCAGCGTGTCACGCTTCTTCACCGGCGCGATGAGTTTAGAGCTGCACCTCATAGCGTCGACAAAATGCGTCAACTGGTTCGGGAGGGGATTGTTGACCTTCGGATCGGGCAGGTGATTGGCCTCGAGGGGCATGACGGGCGCCTTCAAAATGCGCTTTGCCGTGATAATGATGGCAAGACGCTCGAGGTCAAATGTGACGCGATGATGCCATTTTTTGGGTTGACCATGAAACTTGGGCCGATCGCAAATTGGGGTTTGTCCCTGCATGAAAATCTCGTTCCGGTGGATACTGAAAAGTTTGAAACTTCCACCCCCGGGATTTTCGCCATCGGTGACATCAATACCTATCCGGGCAAGCTCAAGCTCATTTTGTCGGGTTTTCACGAAGGAGCTCTTGCTGCACAAAAGGTACAACGCTATGTGCATCCTGATCGCCGGGTAACATTCCAATACACGACTTCATCTACTAGCCTGCAAAAGAAGCTCGGGGTTGCGTGACCGGTTGGGGTTCTTCGCCTCAATATGATCCAGATCAAGGCGAAGTCTGAGCATTGACGTCAGTTTCCAATTTGCGCGGGCTTGTGTGCCTGCATTCGGATGGAGATGAGACCATGTTTACGTCGATCGTTGTTCCTGTTGATCTCTCTGAAATCGAAGTCTCTCAATCGGCTCTTGAGCGCGCTACCGCTCTGGCGTCCGTAACAAATGCCTCTCTTCATCTAGTATATGTTCGCTCGATCCTCCCGATCACTTTTATGGAGTATGTGCCGCCTTCATTTGATGAGGAACAGCAGGTCGATTGTGAGAAGAGAATGGCTGATCTTGTGTCAAAATTGCGATTGACGGACAAATCCAAGCTGACCACCTCGGTGCGTATGGGATCAATTTACAGCGAGATCTTAGCAGAGGCTGAACAAAGAAAAGCAGATCTCATCGTAATTGGGTCACACCGGCCAGCGATGGCCACCTACCTCTTAGGTTCCAATGCCACAACGATTGTACGGCATGCGGCCTGTTCTGTACTTGTCGTAAGAACAGAAAAAAATAAAATCTAGCGCTCTCGGCTTTCATCGATAATCGTATAGTCGGCGTCAATTATAGCATCAGTCGACTTGTAGCGTGTATTACGGAAAGATTTTCTAAGCTTCCAGCGCATATACAAAAAAACGATTGCGATGATAGGTGTTGCAATTAAGATAAGGCTCGCACTCAAGAAAAAAAGCGCAATACCGGTTACAAGGGCGAGACCGGCACTCAGGATAACAGCCCACGGTGGAAATACACGAAGAGCGGCCTGATCATTTCTGATCCGCTCCAATGTCTCCCGATCCTTTGACATTTTCATTGATCCCAATTTGCTCGTAACAATTACCATCAATATAAAATCATGGCATTATAATGTCGAGAAATGCGGACATTCACGTTTAAAGCCTCGACATATTTTAATCTTGCGCCAATTCTTAACAATGCTTAGCCTGTTTCCATGTTGCGATTAATCCTTTTTAGGCATGGAAAAGCTGTGCCTCATGGAGATGGTCCCGATTTTGAGCGGGGGTTGACCAGTCGTGGCGTTCGAAACTGTATCCAGATGGCAGAAGCTCTTCATGATTCAGGCGTAAATCCGGATTGCGCGCTCGTGTCTTCTGCTCGCAGGACGCAGGAAACCTGGGATGCTATGCGGCTCCGATTTCCAGACACAAAGGTAAAAATTACCCGTAATTTGTATCTTGCGCCCAGTGAAACCATTCTCGACGCATTGCACAAAATCGAGGTTCCGTACCAAACGGTCATGGTTGTCGGACATAATCCTGCTATGCATGACCTGGCGCTAAAATTAGTGGGATTTGGTGATCGCTATGCGCTTGCACGACTGAAGGAACATTTGCCAACCGCCGCACTTGTCGTTCTAGATTTTGACGTTGATGCTTGGCCTGATGTTACAGACCGTTCGGGACGGCTTGATCGCTTTTTGGTTCCGGATCGCACCGAGCAAGACTAGGCAAATTTTGCCTCTTGATAGGCAAAATTGTTCTAATTTTTTTGGTAAGTATCAGAAAATTGTATTGAAATAATAGAGTTTTTCATTGGCATGATGCTTGCCTCTTTTACCAAAGATTTCCCTTACGGAAATTTAATTGAAATCATTGGGATTGAGGTTGGCCATGGGAATTTTTGGGGCGATGCAAACGGCGGTATCTGGGATGCAAGCGCAAGCCTATGCGCTTGAAAACATTTCCGGAAACATCGCGAACTCACAAACAATCGGGTACAAGAGGATCGATACGTCATTTCAAGATCTCGTGCCCGATCTCGCGCTTTCGTCTCTGCTAACAGGTGGTGTTAGTGCAATATCGCAATCAACAAACGCCGTTGCAGGATCATATCGGTCAACGGGTGTGTCGTCGAACATAGCGCTTTCGGGGGGAGGCTATTTTGCTGTGAGCAAAAAAACAGCAGATGCGACGGGAACACTTCAATTCAGTTCGACGCCTTATTTTACACGTCGTGGCGATTTCAAACGTGATGTGAACAATAATCTCGTCAATGGTGCAGGACAGTATTTGATGGGTTATGCGGTCGATCCGGTCTCGGGCGTGGTCAGAGATGGTCTGGTCAGTACCATTCAGATTCCAACAACTGATCTTTCGCCAGCCGCAACAACATCAATTAAATATCAGGGTAATTTGCCGACAGTGCCAACCAACGAGCTCCAGTCGAAGGGTAGTTTGGCTGTTTCGACTGCCGCATCAACTATTGCAGCCAATGCTGAAACCGATTTTCTTGATAAGACAATCTCTGGAGGCGCTCTCACGATCTATGATCAATCCGGATCGGCAATGACTTTGCAGATGCGCTGGGCCAAAACAAGTACTGGCAATTGGGATCTCTATTATATGTCCAATAGCGCAGCTACCGGAACCAACCCGAAATGGACCAGTCTTGGAAAGGGTGGAATATTTGATGCAACCGGTAAGCTCACGTCTGCGACAACCTTGAGCGCTACACTGACAATTGATGGGAAAACAACCGGTGGAAGTGTTGCGATTGATCTGACGGGGTTGTCGCAGTCGGGTGATGTTAGTGGAAATTTTAGGCAGACCAATCTGTCACAGGATGGGCATTCCTCGGCCAGCTTGAGTGATATGGAAATCGGCCCCAATGGTCGTATTTATGCCAAATACTCCAATGGGTTACAGGTGCCGATTGCTGATATTGCGGTGGCGCATTTCAATGGGGATGAGGCGCTTAAGCGCGGCGATGGTGGCGCCTACCAGCAATCGGATCAATCCGGTGAACCGATCTATGGCTTGAACGGATCGACGATTATGGTCGGTGGGCTAGAGGGATCAAATGCTGATATCTCCCAAGAGTTTACACGCATGATCGCGACACAGCAGGCCTATTCGGCCAATGCAAAAGTGATCACGGCCGCGCAGGAAATGATGACCGAAGCGGTCAATGTCATCCGTTAAATTCGCATCGATCACATGGACGAAATTTTAGTGTTCAAGTCCTAAAATTGGTTGATGAGGTCGTTGCGACGTTGGTTGCGATAATCAATCAGGTAAGTTGGGAAACAAGATGAGCCTCTTTAGCGCGCTCAATATTGCCAGCCGAGGTTTGGACTACAACCAGAACGCGCTTTCGGTTGTGGCTCAAAATGTCGCGGGTGCGAATGATCCAAATTATGTCCGGCGAGAATACCAGTCTGATGGCGCGTCGGGGATTGGCGACGCTGTGCGTCGTTCGCTCGACTCCTTCCTGCAAAAGCAAATGTGGCGTGAGTCAGGCTCTTCAGGATTTACTTCTGCGCAATCACATTTCATGACCGAGCTTGATACGCTTTTTGGCGTGCCGGGATCAAATTCAACATTATCAGCGCGATTTGACGACTTCACAAAATCAATGCGCGCGTTACAAACGGATCCAGGCTCTTCGGTCAATCGGTCGACCGTTATCGCAGCAGCTCAGCGTTTGGTCGGAGGACTCTCTGACCTTTCAAACGGTATTCAAACTCTGCGCTCAGGAACCGAACAGGCCCTTTCTGATGCAACAGCGGACGCCAATGATGCGCTGACAACAATTGCGGAATTGAATCGGCGCATCGCAAATTCCGCAGGCAAGTCCGATCCTAGTCTTTTAGACATTCGCGATGGCGCGCTTCAAAAATTGTCGGCACTCTTGCCGATATCGGTTACGATGGGATCGGACGGTACGGCCAATGTCTCAACAACCAATGGTATTTTGCTGGTTGATCCGTCAGGAGCAAAAACACTTTCATTTGACTCCCATGGAACTTTGAACGCTTCGTCCGTTTATGATTTTGACGCATCCAAGCGCAGCGTTGGTTCCGTAACGCTTAATGGGGCCGGTTCGGGATCGGTCGATTTGATTGCGAGTGGCGCGCTCAAAAATGGACGTATCGGCGGATTGATTGATTTGCGCGATAATTTGCTTGTTAAAGC
>CANGPL010000071.1 GCA_947455725.1 Hyphomicrobiales bacterium
ATTTGCGTCTTGATGGGCCTCTCCGGCTCCGGCAAATCCACGCTTCTACGCGCAGCAAACGGACTCAATCCCGTCTCGCGCGGCAAGGTTCTTCTTCGTCATCAAGACTCGATGGTCGATATTGCAGCCATTGATGCCGCAACCCTTCGCGCCGTGCGCACGGAGAGCGTTGCGATGGTGTTCCAGCAATTCGCATTGCTCCCTTGGCGAACGGTTCGCGATAATGTCGGCTTAGGCCTCGAATTACGCGGCACACCAAAGGCTGAGCGCGAGGCCATCGTCAATGAAAAACTGAAAATGGTACAGCTCGATCAATGGGCGAATAAATACGGCCATGAATTATCGGGCGGCATGCAGCAACGCGTCGGCCTCGCCCGTGCCTTTGCCACCGATGCCTCGCTTTTGCTGATGGACGAGCCCTTCTCGGCGCTTGACCCGCTCATCCGCACCAAATTGCAGGATGAACTCTTATTGCTGCAAAAGAATTTGAAAAAGACTATCCTCTTTGTGAGCCACGATCTCGATGAGGCGATGAAAATCGGCAACCGCATCGCGATTATGGAAGGTGGACGCATCGTGCAATGGGGTACGCCAGAGGAAATCATCCTCAAACCCGCCAACGCCTATGTCGCCGAATTCGTGGCCCACATGAACCCGTTAAATGTGCTCAAAGCAGGCTCGATCATGCAGCCGCTTGAAGCCTGCAGCCGCGACCAAGACCACATCTATTTCGATGAAAGCCGCCAGTCCTCTATTTCAGTGGACAAAGGCAACTACCCTTTCTCCGCCCACCTCAACGGCGCCCCGCACCGGCTCATCCCCTGCGGCAGCGACGGCGTCATTCCAGACCGCGCGTCGGGTGTCGGCATCGTGCTGGCCCCCGCCGATATCAGCCTCAAAACCGCCATCGCGCTCCGCCAACAAAGCGGCCATGCGTTGGGCATCGTGGATGGTGACGGAAAGCTGATTGGGCTCTGTACGGACGCTGATATTTATGGTGGGTTGTTACGCGAGAGGCGGGGGTAATTATCCAATCAAATCATCAAGCGTAACGCCAAGTGCCGCCGCCAATTTGCGATAGGTTTCCACAGTCCCCTCTCGCTTACCCGTCTCAATTTGCGACAAATAGGCCGACGCGATCCCTACCTGTTTCGCTAGCGACGCCGCAGTCAAACCGCGATGCTCGCGCCAGACGCGGACGCGGTTTTGGCCGTCCAGAATGGCGTCCACCATTGCTGCGGGTAAAAGCTCTTCTTCGCCGGTCGCCAAGCGTTCTTTGAAGCGGCGAACCGATTCAACGTCCTCGCTGTCTTCGATTGCTTCCAGCAAGCGCAAATATTCGGCTTCCGGGAGGACTACCATTCTCTCGCCCTTGGGCGTTGTGATCACTTGCTGGTTCATTGATTAACCCTCACGAATACGCGTCGCCACGGGACGCGATTTTGATCACATCGACAATCTCAAGCGTCTCCGTAAAAATAACCCGCCAGTCCCCCACCCGTAAACGCAACACACCGTCCTCGCCCTTCAAGGCTTTGACATTCTGCGACAGACTTTCCGGATCAACCGCATAATGGTTGATTTTGGCACGGATCAGTTGCGACACGTTGCGCGGACACCGCATCAAAACCCGTAAAGCCTGTTTTGAATAGGTGACTTGACGGGTTGTATATCGCATAACGTTCATCCAAAATCAATAGCGTATTGCTAATGTTTTTTGATCAAATATTATCATAATGCTAATATTCAGCACGCCTCATGCCGGCCCCAACCCCTTAGCCCTCAATTCCTCCGCATAAGCCCTAAGACAAGACGGACATAGGCAATCCGTCGGGCCGCCTTCCGTCGTCAATGGCAACCGGAACTCCTCTTGCCCGCACCAGCAAGGCCCGCCCAAGGTACAGGTAAAGGGCGTGCCGCAGCGCTCGCAGGCCACCGGACGGTCGCGGCCTTGCTTGGGTTCCACTTTCTCATCCATGCGGCATCTCCCTTCCGAAATATGCGCCAATTCCGCACCGCCTGTCGCTTCAAGACGCAGGAAAGTCGGCGGCAGTCCATCGACATCACGCATTAAAACCGTATCATTGGATCATAATCTGTAAAGCCGCCGACATTTGGAGGATAACACTATGAACAATGAAGTGATCATCAGCTGCGCCGTCACGGGTGCGGGCGATACCGTCGGCAAGCATCCGGCCATTCCCGTCACCCCGCGCCAGATCGCGGATGCCGCGATTGAAGCAGCCCAAGCCGGTGCCGCAATTGCCCATCTTCACGTCCGCAACATTGAAACCGGCAAAGCCGGGCGCGATCTCGCCCATTACCGCGAGGCAGTGAAGCTTATTCGAGAATCGGGCGTCGATGTCGTGATCAACCTCACCGCCGGTATGGGCGGCGATTACGCCTATGACCCGAAAAACCCCGGCATTCCCGGCCCCGGCTCGGATTTGGCAGACGCTGCCGAGCGCGTCGCCCATGTCGAAGAGCTTCGCCCCGAAATCTGCACGCTCGATTGCGGCTCACTGAATTTCGGCAATGGCGCGTTTCTCGCCACAGCAGATCTATTGCGCGACATGGCGGCACGTATTCAAAAAGCAGGCGTCAAGCCTGAGATCGAAGCGTTTGAATTGGGCCATATCTGGCTCGCCAAGCAATTAATGGCCGAGGGGCTTATCGATAATCCGCCGCTCTTTCAGCTCTGCCTTGGCATTCCATGGGGTGCGGAAGCCACCACCGAAGCCATGCTCGCCATGCGCAACCATTTGCCAGCGGGCTGCAATTGGGCAGGCTTCGCGATTGGCCGCAATCAGATGGCCTTTGTCGCCCAAGCCGTGCTGCTCGGCGGCAATGTCCGCGTTGGCTTGGAAGACAATATCTGGCTCGACAAAGGGGTTCATGCCACCAATGGTTCGCTCGTCACGCGCGCGAAAGAAATCATCGAGCGGATGGGTGCGCGAGCGCTAACGCCTGCGGAAGCCCGTGTGAAGCTTGGCTTGACGAAACAACGCTAAAGCGATGGCTACCCAGGTCAAACGCATTGTAGCGCCCTATGAAGGCATTCCCTTCAAGGGCTGGGACGAGACGGCGCCAATACCTGCGCCGTTAAAGCTCCATTCATGCGTCGTTAAACCCGAATGGACCGACTATAACGGTCATATGAGCGAGAGCGTCTATCTTCTCGTGATGGGCGACCATTCGGATGCGTTTTTCCGCTATTTCGGCATTGATGAGGCTTATCGCGCGAGTGGCTCATCGCTTTATACGATTGAAACACGCATCCATAATTACCGCGAATGTTCGGAAGGTGATCACCTTTCCTTCTCGCTCACTTTGCTCGATTTGGATGCCAAACGTCTGCATATCTTTCATGAAGTGCATAACGAAAAAACGGGCGAATTACTCGCAACCGGCGAGCAGCTTTTGATGCATGTCGATATGAATGCCGGAAAATCATCACCCCTGCCGCCAGATTTATTCCATCGGCTCTCTGCCATTTTAAATGCGCACGCCACCTTACCAAAGCCTAAAACGGTCGGCACCGTCTTGGGCATCAAACGCAAAGAGACTTCAGCATCATGAGCGGCTTTCCTATTTCCGAAGAACAACAAATGTTGGTCGATACGGTTCGCTCCTTCATCGAAAACGAGCTTTATCCGCATGAGGATTTGGTCGAGGAAATCGATGACGTACCAGCCGAGCTTGCCGCTGACATTCAGAGAAAATCCATCGAGCTCGGCCTTTATGCGGCGAATATGCCTGAGCAATATGGCGGCGGTGGATTGGATAATCTCTCGCTCACGCTGCTTGAGCGCGAATTAGGCCGCGCATCCTATGGCTTGCAAATGTGCATCGCGCGGCCGTCAAATATTTTGCAAGGTTGCAAAGGCGATCAGATCGAGCGTTATCTCATCCCCGTCATCAAAGGTACGCGCCATGATTGCTTGGCGATGACCGAGCCGGGTGCTGGTTCCGATGTTCGCTCCATGAAAACAAAGGCCGAGAAAAAAGGCGATACTTACATTATCAATGGCTCAAAACATTTCATCAGCCATGCGGATAAATCAGATTTTGTCGTGCTGATGGCTGCAACGGGTGTTGAAGAAACTTCTAAAGGCAAAAAAGCTAAGATTAGCGCCTTCCTCGTCGATATGGGTACACCCGGCTTCACCATGCGGCGCGGGCCAAAATGCGTGTCGCATAAAGGTTACCACCAATGCGAACTCTTCTTCGATGATTGCGTGGTGCATGAAAGCCAATTGCTTGGCGAAGAGCATAAAGGCTTTGAATTGATGGGCGAATGGTTGGGCGCAACCCGCCTTACCGTAGCAGCCACAAGCGTTGGCCGCGCGCGTCGCGTATTGGATTCAGCGCTCGATTGGGCCTCGCAACGCAAGCAATTCGGCGAAGTGATCGGAAAATTTCAAGGCGTGTCATTTCAATTGGCCGATATGCTCACCGAAATCGAAGCCTCCGATTTGCTCACCCTCGCCGCCGCCGACAAGCTTGATAAAGGCACTGCGACAGACACCGATTTTGCCATGGCAAAACTCTTTGCGTCTGAAACGCTTGCTCGCGTTACGGATAAAGCCCTTCAAATCTATGGCGGCATGGGCTTGATGTCGTCACTTAAAATTGAACGCTGGTGGCGTGATGCTCGCGTCGAACGCATTTGGGATGGCACAAGCGAAATTCAACGCCACATCATCTCGCGTGCTATGTTGCGTCCGCGCGGCGCATAACCATTAAAACCGGAGAACGATCATGGCCTATGCGAAAATCAAGCAACGCCTCGCCGATGGTGACATTATTGTTCTTGATGGTGCCACGGGCACCGAACTTGAACGCCGCGGCGCGCCGATGGACCCTGCCGCATGGTGCGGGCCTGCCACGCTTGAAAATGATCATATTCTAACCGCGATCCATTCGGATTATATCCGCGCAGGTTCCGATATCATCACCGCCAACACCTATGCCGCCTCGCGTTTAATGCTGAAAGATGCAGGCCTTGCGGATCGCTCAGAAGAAATCATTGAGCGCGCGGTGGAAGCGGCCTTGCGCGCGCGCCAAGAGACCGGTGCAAAAGAGGTTGTCGTCGCTGGCTCACTTTCCCATATGGTGCCGATGTCAGCAGGAACCGCCGTGATTGATCCTGCTAAAATTCCATCAACCAATGAAATCAGCGATGCGTTTCACTCGCTCGCGCATACGGCAAAAAAGGCAGGCGCTGAACTCATCATGTTAGAGATGATGTATGAGCCGCAGCGGGTCAAACTTGCCGTAGATGCTGCGCTATCAACCGGCCTGCCCGTCTTTTTCGGCATGAGCGCACGGCGGGCCAAACATGGCAAGGTTGTAAGCTTCCATCATTTTGATGATTTACCGATCAGCGATATCGCCTCACTCATTCCCAAAAGCGGTATTGATGCGGCAGGCCTCATGCATACGGGATCAGAAATTATCAGCACCGCATTGGATGAATTGAAAGAATATTTCAAAGGCCCCTTAATGGCCTATCCCGACTCCGGCTATTTCGAAATGCCCGGCTGGCGTTTCGTTGATATCATTCCGCCGCATGAATATGGCGTATTCGCGCGCCAATGGCTTGCCTCCGGCGTACAATTACTCGGCGGCTGTTGCGGGCTAGGTCTGCCGCATATTGAAGAAGCCGCTCGTGCCGCGGAAGAGTTTAGGAAAGGCCGTTCCAAATGACCCGCTCCGCCCTTGCCCGCCTCCTGTCCCCCCGCTCCCTGGTCGTCATAGGCGGACGTGAGGCAGCCGAAGTCATTCGCCAATGCGAACGCATCGGATTCTCAGGAGAGATCTGGCCGGTAAATCCCAAACGTGCGGAAGTTGCAGGCCGTAAAGCCTATGCAAGCCTAAGCGATATCCCGGGCATACCAGACGCGGCCTTTATCGCCGTGCCACGGGACGCGACGATTGAGGCCGTAGCAACGCTTGCCAAAATGGGTGCAGGCGGCGCGGTATGCTACGCTTCGGGCTTTGCCGAGGTAGGCGAAGAGGGTGCTGCACTTCAGGAAAAACTTGTCGCAAGCTCAGGCGATCTCGCGCTGCTGGGTCCTAATTGTTATGGCCTCTTAAATTACCTCGATGGGGCCGCCCTTTGGCCAGATCAACATGGCGGGTTAGCGGTTGAAAAGGGCGTGGCCATCATCACCCAGTCCGGCAATATCGGGCTAAACCTTACCATGCAGGCTCGCAGCCTACCGCTTGCCTATCTGATCTCGGCCGGCAACAAAGCCAAAGGCGATCTTGGCGAAATGATCGACACGCTGCTGGATGATGATCGCGTCACTGCGATTGGCCTGCATATCGAAGGGCTCGATGATATCGAGCGCTTTTCCAAAGCCGCCTTGCGCGCGCTCGATAAAGGCGTTCCCCTCGTTGCAATAAAAACAGGACGGTCCGAAGCCGGTGCTGCATTGACGATGTCGCACACATCCTCTCTTGCCGGTTCTGACACCCTGTTTGATGCGCTGTTCAAGCGCTATGGCATTGGCCGCGCCAAAGATGTTTCGGTCTTCATTGAAACCCTAAAGCTTGTTCATGTGCACGGCCCCTTATCGGGCAACAGCGTTTCCTCCATGAGTTGTTCAGGCGGCGAAGCAGGTCTTGTTGCCGACCTTGCATCGGATGCGGGCCTGCCCACGCCGCCCCTATCCAAAGAGGCTGAAGCCAAACTCTTTGAAGCCTTAGGCCCCAAAGTGCCGCTCGCTAATCCGCTGGACTATCACACCTATATTTGGGGCAATCTTGAAGCCTCCACCGCAACCTTCTCGGCCATGTTGGGTGCGGGCTACGCGATCAACCTGCTGATCCTCGATTTTCCGCGCTCTGATCGGTGCGACGCATCAAGCTGGGAGGCAACCTTAGCGGCGTTTGAAGCCGCGCAAAAAGCGACAGGCGCCAAAGCCGCTTTGCTGGCCTCGCTCCCTGAATCGCTTCCCGAAAGTATCGGCTCCCGCATGCTCGCCTCGGGCATCGCACCGATGCAAGGCATCAGCGAGTGCATGGAAGCCATCCGCATTGCAGCAGAAATTGGCGCGCGACGCGCGTCGAAACGCGCTCTACCGCTTCGCAAAGCAACACCGCCAAGCAACACCATCCGCATGCTGGATGAACCCACCGGAAAAGCGCTCTTAGCCAAGCATGGCCTCACTATTCCATCATCTCGCGTGGTGCCCCTAACAGAAGTTGCCGATGCTGCCGATAGCATTGGCTATCCCGTCGTCGTCAAAGCCGTGTCCGACACGATTACTCATAAAACGGAAGCGGGTGCCGTCAAGCTCAATCTTAAAACGCGCGAAGCCGCTCATGAAGCTGCAACATCCATGGCGCATCTCTCTGATCGCTTTCTTGTCGAAGCAATGCAAACCGGCATCGTCGCGGAAATGATTGTCGGCGTAACGCGCGATCCCCTATTCGAACCGACGTTAACCTTCGGCTCCGGCGGCATTCTGGTGGAACTCTTAAAAGATACCGCATCGCTTTTGCTCCCCGCTAGTCGCGAGGAGATCGAGCACGCCTTTGATGGTCTTAAACTCGCCCATCTCGTCAATGGTTTTCGCGGTAAACCAAGGGGAGATCGCCAAGCCGGCATTGATGCCATTATGGCCGTCGTCGCCTTTGCCGAAGCCCATCGCGATACGCTAATTGAACTCGATGCCAACCCCGTCCTCATTCTCGAACATGGCGCGGTCGCCGTTGACGCCATGATCCGCCTAGCCGATGGAAATGCCCAATGACCAATCCCGTCTCAACCCGCCGTGATGGTGCCGTTTTTGAAATCACGTTAGACCGCCCAAAAGCCAACGCCATCAATGTGCCCACAAGCCAAGCGCTTTACGCGGCCTTTGCCGAATTTCGCGATGACCCCACGCTATCGGTTGCCATTCTCTCAGGCGGCGAAGGTCGTTTCTTTTCAGCCGGATGGGATTTGAAAGCGGGTGCGGAAGGTGAAGCAGTCGATGCCGATCACGGCCCCGGCGGTTTCGCAGGCCTCACCGAATTATGGGATCTCGACAAGCCAGTGATTGCAGCGGTGAACGGCTTGGCCTTTGGCGGCGGATTCGAATTGGCGCTCGCCGCCGATCTTATCATCGCCGCGGATACGGCCGAATTCGCGTTGACCGAAGTCACCTTAGGAATCATGGCGGACTCGGGCGGCGTCTTGCGGTTACCAAAACGCTTGCCCCTTCCCATCGCCATGGAAATGCTGATGACCGCCCGTCGCATGGACCCTGAAGAAGCACTGCGCTGGGGCCTCATCAATAGAGTCGTGCCAAAAGCGGATCTGATGCAAGAGGCCCGCGCAATGGCCCACACCATCGCGGCCAATGCACCCTTAGCGCTTAAAGCGATTAAAGCCGTCATCAAATCAACACTGCCACTCGATGTAAAAGAAGGCTATCGCCTCATGCGCTCCGGCGCGATCCCGGCCTATACGCAAATGCTGGCATCAGAGGATGCGCTTGAAGGCCCGCAAGCCTTCGCAGAAAAGCGCAAGCCGGAATGGAAGGGGCGTTAATCACTCGCCTCGCTCCGTCCTTCGCCTAAAATCTGAAATACCACGGCAGCCAGCACAATCACGCCACCGATCAGAGCGCCATCCGCAGGCCGCTCGTTAAAAATCCAAAACACCCAAAGTGGCGCGATCACGGTATCAAGCAAACCAATTAAGCCCGCTTCGGCTGGCGGGAGAAGCGCCACGCCGCGCATATACATTACATTCGCGACACCAATTGTAATGGAGCCCAACACCAAAAGCAGGATAGCGTCGTTCAACGTCACCGATGCAAAATTGGCCAAAGGCCACATCACGCCAAAACACATCAAGCCTGAAATGACAGAATGCGCCGGCATCGATAATTTCGGATAACGCCGCGACAGCGTAACAAGAATGGCAAAACTCAGCACCATCACAAAAGCTGCAAGATCGCCCTTCACATTGCCCGATTGATAAGAGCCACCCACCATAAACATCACGCCCGATAGAGCGATGGCGCTCGCAAACATCGTGCGCATCTTCACGCGCTCACGCATCCAAAGCCAACCGACCAGCGCCACAACAAACGGAAGCGTCGTATAGACGATCATGACATTGGCGACCGTCGTCCAATTCAACGCCTGCATATAAGCGGCCATCCCAATCGCATTGATCGGCGCAACAATATAGCCCGCCACATTGATCGTACGAAACGGCGCCAAAATCGTCCGACGCTCAACAATCAATAAATAAATAAAGAGCGACAAAGAGCCGGAAATGGCCCGTCCCGCCTGAATGGTCCAAATATCCAGCGTCAAATACCGCACCCAAATGCCGGCCGTACTCCACATCAGTGCCGCGGTCGCCACATAGGCGATGCCGCGCCAGCGTTTGCGCCTTGCTTCGAAAGAGGAATGATCGGCGTCAGAAAGCATCGTCATGGGGAAATCTTTGGCGTGGGAACATTTTATTGCAAAAGCCCATACCTCAATCGGATGGCGCCGACGCGCCGGAAAAAGACATAGCAGGGCCGAAGTGCGACATGCCGCCTTGTGGCCATTGCCCGTCGCAACCGGACTTCCCTCTACCCTCACTTTGCGCTCTATTGCGACATCAAAACCTGAATCACATGACGGGAGGCAAAGCCATGACATCATCCATTCAAACGGTCGCCATTATCGGCTCCGGCGTTATTGGCTCCGGCTGGGCCGCCCGTTGCTTGGCCCATGGTTTGGATGTCGTCGCCTTTGATCCTGCGCCTGATGGCGAAGCAAAAATCCGCGCAGCAATTGCCAATGCCTGGCCTGCTCTTGAGAAAGCCGGTCTCGCAAATGGCGCCAGCCCGTCGCGATTAACCTATGTCAGCTCGGTGGCTGAAGCCGTCAAAAATGCCGACTTTGTGCAAGAAAACGCACCCGAGCGCGAAGAGCTCAAAAAAAAGCTTCTCGCCGAGATCGATGCCGCCGCAAAGCCCGGCGTCGTCATCGCATCGTCAACCTCTTATCTTTTGCCAACAAGCCTGCAATCCAAATGCGCCCATCCTGAACGCATTGTCGTCGGCCATCCTTTCAATCCGGTCTATCTCTTGCCACTGGTTGAAATTGTAGCAGGTGCCAAAACCTCCGCCGAATCGGTTGAAGCGGCAAAAACATTCTATCGCCGCATCGGTATGCGCCCGCTGCATGTCCGCAAGGAAATCGAAGGCTTCATCGCGGACCGGTTGATGGAAGCGCTCTGGCGCGAAGCCCTCTGGCTCATCAAGGAAGACGTCGCAACCACCGAAGAAATCGATGCCGCTGTTGTGTATGGCTGCGGCCTTCGTTGGTCGCTCATGGGCACCTTCCTCACCTTCCAATTGGCAGGCGGCGATGCCGGTATGCGGCACTTCATGCACCAATTCGGACCGGCATTGAAAATGCCCTATTCTTATACACCCGCTCCGGAACTCACCGACGACATCATCGACAAGATCGTTGATGGCTGCGAGCATCAGGCAGCTGGTCGCTCGGTAAAAGAATTGGAGCGCCGCCGCGATGCCTTCCTCAATGATCTTTTGAAACTCGTGAAAAATTATTGGCCTGAAGCCGAAGGCCGTCCGGATCACATCTAATGACCATGCCCCTTCATCTCTATGACGCACACGTTCTCAAAGAATGGGTCGATTATAACGGCCATATGAATGATGCGGCCTATGCCATTCCGTTCTCGCGCGCGATTGATGCCATGATGGCGATGGTGGGTCTCGATGAAGCCGGTCGTGTGGCCACGAACCATACAATTTTCACGCTTGCGATGCAGATGCGGTATCACCACGAAGTGAAAGAGGGCGAGCCGCTCAAAGTATCGGGCCAGATCCTCGAAATGGATGCCAAGCGCATTCGTCTTTATCAATGGCTCCGCCATGGTACCGATGACACATTGCTCGCAACCTGCGAACAATTGCTGGCGAGTGTGGATCAGTCGGGACCTAAAATATCGGCTTTTCCGGATCATGTTGGGCAAAAGCTACAAGCGATTGCCAATGAACATGCTGCACTCGCCATGCCTGACGATGCTGGCCAAGGCATTGCGTTGAAGCGGAAATAAATGGACCGCGAGCCTCCTGGCTCGCATTCCAAGCGCGCCGGGAGGCGCGCGGTCCAAGTCACTCACATCAAATCGCGCGACACTTTATCATCCCATTCACGCACCAGCATGGAAACTCCATTCTCTAAAATCTCCGTGCGCGCTTTCACATAAAAATCAGTGAGCGTCGATGTCATTTCAAGCCACGTTTCCGAGCGTGTCATCCAGCCTTCGCGTCCCATTTCATAGGCGCCCTGCAACACGTAACGCGCGCACAAGGGATCATCCGCCGAAATCGTCAATTCACGCGTGAGATCATGGCTTAAAGACGTCCCCGTTTCATCGAACCGCCGCACGCCTTCACCAAACACACCGCCTTCGCCCACTGTACGATAGGTGGCGCTGTTGTTTAAGAGATCGAATTCTACCGTTCGCTCGGCTCGACCTTCCCGCAAGATTGTTGTCGGTGCATCGGGCGCACTCATCGGCGGTGCAAAGTTTATATGTGCATCGCTTTCCGACGGCGCGCGAAGCGGAAGTGATAGGTGCGAGCCACCCGTACGAATAGTTAGCGTTGCAGCTTCCGGTGTTGGCCAAATCAAGGGCCAATAGGCACTCGATAACGCAAGCCGCACGCGTGAGCCTTTTTTAAATACATGGCCGCAGGCATTCAGCGTCACTTTGACCTTATAAAAGCGCCCCGACTCTAACGCTTCTGGATGCTCATGCGAGTCACGATGCGTGAGGTTTAACACCGCATAAGAAACCCGATGCGAAGCACCATCGGGCGTGACATGGCAAAGCCTGACAGCGATTTGCGCGATCGGCTTATCGGTCGCAATTTCACATTCAAATTCAGGCGCGCCTAAAATGGCAAAATCATCCTCCAACGGTGCGGTATCAAAACACAGACTCATGCCATCATCGATACGTTGGTCGGACGGTTGTTCACCCGCTACACCAGTGCCCATCCATTCACCACAGCCCATGCCAACCCATTGCGGCGAGCGGAAGGCAATATCTTTTGAGGGCATAGCCAAACCACCAAGTGTCTTATCGCCTAAGGGCAAAACAAAAGGCTTAATCGAAGGCGATGGCCAGATTTTCTCACCGGCCCAATATCCCTTGCGATGCTCAGCCCATTTTCCAGCGCCCGCTTCATCTTCAATATAGGCGCGTAGCATCGGCTCTTGCATGATGCCGGTATCAACCCCCTTCAACCAATGGTCCCACCACCGCTGTGCTTCTTGCAAAAACCCGATGGCTGGACCCGGCACACCATCATGCGGATAAATATGCGCCCACGGCCCAAGAATACCCAAACGCGGTACGTTTAAATTCGCAAGCAATCGCGGTAACGTGTTCGTATAGGCATCGGCCCAGCCACCCGTTATCATCACGGGAATATTAATCGCATCCCAATCTTCATTCACCGAGCCATGCTTCCAATAAGCATTACGCCGCTGGTTTTTAAGCCATAGCACCGGCCAATTCGGCATGGCTTTAACGCGCTCAAGCCAAGCCTCACGCCATCTATCGCCGACAATAGCGGGATCGAGCGGGCGCGCTTGATAGGCGTGCATAATCGCGCCCCACCATAAATTATCATTGAGCAAACATCCGCCCATAAAATGAATATCATCCGTGTAGCGATCATCGGTCGAGCACACGGAGAGA
>CANGPL010000072.1 GCA_947455725.1 Hyphomicrobiales bacterium
ACATTCACGCTGAAGCGTTGCACGCGGAAAAATTCTGGCACCTCGCCCAAAATGCGTTGCGCCAACAAGAAGAAACTCGCATCCGCACCTTCATAAGAATAGCCAAGACCTTCGCGCTCTTTCACTTCTTCGAGCAAACGCGAAATGCGGTGATCGTCTTTTTTAACCTCAATGCCGAGGCGTTCTAACTCTGCCAAAATATTCGAGCGTCCGGCTTGATCGGACACCAAAACCTTGCGCCGATTGCCAACACTTTCGGGTTCGACATGCTCATAGGTCTTCGGATCTTTCATTACCGCAGACGCATGAATACCCGCCTTCGTTGCGAAGGCTGAAGCGCCAACATAAGGCGCGTGGCGATTGGGCGAGCGGTTTAAAATTTCATCCAAGGCCCGCGAGACTTGCGTTAAACCTTTAAGCGCTTCATCGCTCACGCCGATCGAAACGAAGGACGCAAATTCATGTTTTAATTTCAGGGTTGGGATGATGGTCGCCAAATTGGCATTGCCGCACCGCTCGCCCAAACCATTTAACGTGCCTTGAATGTGACGCACACCCGCGCGGACCGCCGCAAGCGAATTAGCAACCGCCTGCCCCGTATCATCATGCGCATGTATGCCAAGATGCGAGCCCGGAATATGCTGTGACACATCAGCGACGATACGCTCAATCTCGTGCGGCAGCGTGCCACCATTCGTATCGCATAACACCACCCACCGCGCGCCTGCTTCATAGGCCGTTTTAGCAACTTGCAAGGCGTAGGCTGGATTGGCTTTATAGCCATCGAAAAAATGCTCGCAATCAAGCATCGTCTCGCGGCCTGCGGCTACAACGGCTGCAATGCTTTCCCGAACCGATTCCAAATTATCCTCAAGCGAGGCTTCAAGCGCCACGCGAACCTGATAATCCCACGCTTTACCCACAAAACAAATCGCATCGCTTTGGGAGGCCAACAGCCCGGCAATACCGGGATCATTGGCAACCGAGCGGCCGATTTTCTTCGTCATACCAAAGGCCGTAAAAGCAGCCTTCTTGGTACGCTTTTTCGAGAAGAAATCCGTATCCATCGGATTAGCACCGGGATAGCCACCTTCGACATAATCAATACCCAAGCCATCCAGCATTGAGGCGATCTGGATCTTGTCTTCAAGCGAGAAATCAACACCGGTTGTCTGCGCGCCGTCACGCAAGGTTGTGTCGAAAAGATAAAGGCGATCCGTCATGGTTTATGCCTATCAGTGAAGCGGCGCAGGAGACGCGCCAAGGGTTTTGGTCATGGATGTATTGGCAAGCCATTCATCGCCCAGCGACACGCTGCTGCGCCGCTGCGGTTCATAGCCCCGTGAAGAGAAAAGCGGCACAGCAACATCGCTGGCTTCAACATGAAGCGCGGTAACGCCACGCGCTTGCGCGAGTTTTTCAATCGCATCAACAAGCGTTGTCGCAACCCCTCTACGCGCGACACCGGGGGCTACATATAATAGATCAATCTGGTCTTTACCCTTCAACGCAATAAAGCCCGCAGGTAGGCCTTCAAGCGTTGCAACCAGCGTTAAGCCGCTCTCCAATCGCTTGGCAAAAGCGGCCTCATCCTCAAAGGATTCGATCCATGCATTGATTTGGTTTTCAGAATAATCATCCGCTGCCAATTGCTCAATGCTTGTCCGCACAATGCGAAGCAAAATCGAAAGGTCTTTTGGTAGATAAGGACGAAGCGCAGGAGCCGTCCATTTAGGGGTTGCTGAGAGGATCATGGGGCTAAATCCTCAAAGCACGATCTTCCTTCTCCCGACCGGGAGAAGGTGTCGCGGGACGCGACGGATGAGGGAATGGAGCGTGACGCGTTAATCACTAGACCCTCACCCGTCTGCTCCGCAGACACCCTCTCCCTCAGGGAGAGGGAAGTCGTTGTTATTTTTTCGCTCATCGCTTTACCTCCCACGTCGTTGTGGGATTACCATCCGCATCCTTGCCGTCTTTGAGTTGGATACCCATGGCGACGAGCTCATCACGAAGACGATCTGATTCAGCAAAGTTTTTAACGCGGCGCGCTTCGATGCGTGAGGAAATGAGATTTTGAATAATTTCATTAGAGACACTCAGGTTTTTCTTTTTTAATGCAAACCATTTATCTGGGTCTTGCTCGCAGAAGCCCAGAAATCTCGCATTAAATAATGCGTGAGCGGCCCAATCGTCGTCACGAATATCTCCTCCGTCTGCCTGTCGACTAAATGGAGTATCCTTAAATGAACGGAAAATATCATTCAGATGATTAATCGCCAATGATGTGTTCATATCATCGCTTAACGATTGAACGATGCTATTATCCAATTTTGAGCTTAAAGCTAACTTTCTGCCAAGAAGATTTGTATACCACCTATCTAAAGTCTTCTCCGCCTCTTCCAAAGCCTTCACCGTAAAATCGATCGGCTGCCGATAATGCGTCTTCAACATAGCAAGCCGCAACACTTCGCCCGGCCATGAGCGCCCGCCAAACTTTTCCGTCGCCAGCAACTCATGGATCGTCACAAAATTCCCCAAGCTCTTGGACATCTTCTGTCCTTCGACTTGCAGGAACCCGTTATGCATCCAAACATTAGCCATCACATCGCGGCCAAAAGCACAGCAGGATTGCGCGATTTCATTCTCATGATGCGGGAAAACAAGATCAATCCCGCCGCCATGGATATCAAACGTCTCGCCCAAATAGCGATGGCTCATTGCCGAGCATTCGATATGCCAGCCGGGGCGACCGTAAATTGAAACCTCAGCACCACCCTCAACAAATGCACCGTTCCAGCCGGGTTCGGACAGTGAGGATTCTTTCCACAACACGAAATCGGCGGCGTGACGCTTATGCGCTTCTACCGCCACACGCGCGCCTTCGATCTGCTCGTCGAGCTTGCGGTTCGATAAAGCGCCATAAGCCGGCATCGAACTTACTTCAAACAGTACCTCGCGGCCCTGCTCGCCTTTCGCGATATAGGCGTGGCCATTGGCAATCAGTCGATTGATGATGCCGACCATCTCGACAATATTATCCGTCGCACGCGGTTCAACCGTTGGCGGCAAGCAACGGAGCGCTGCCACATCGGCATGAAATTGCGCGGCGGTGCTTTCCGTCACTTTGCGGATCGCGTCATTAAGCGCCATATCGGGATAATCTCGCGCCGCGCGGTCGTTAATCTTGTCGTCCACATCCGTGATGTTGCGGACATATCTAACATGGCCCTCGCCATAGACATGGCGCAGCAGCCGATAAAGCACGTCAAATACAATCACCGGCCGCGCATTGCCGATATGGGCAAAATCATACACCGTCGGGCCGCAAACATACATCCGTACATCCGCCGGGTTGATGGGCGTAAACGGCTCTTTCTTGCGGGTGAGTGTATTATAGAGCGTTAGTGACATGGGTTTTCCTGCCTTGGCTGGCTATCGGAAACCTTTGCTCTGTAATCAAGAGAAAAACGGCCCCGGCCAGCAAAACTGCTAGCTAATAATCTCGCAAATGCTGAGCGCGATGGGACGGTTCATGGTTTTATCATGCCGATCACAGGACCTTTCGTCAAGGTCGATAGGATCGGCTTAACCTTAATCGCTAAATTTTTAGCCGGAACCGATCCAATTTTAACCAAATTGCAAGGGTTCAAGTGGATTTTCCCGCAATTGTCAGTTTTTCGGAATGTTTTCATGCGTAATATTACAACCATATCCGCGTTTTCGATGGCGTTTGCGCTTTTCGCAAGTGCCGCGCTCTCCGCCAATTCTTCCCAGCGTGATTTTGTGGTTCCTGCCGATGATGGCTACGGCATGGATGATTGCCTGGCCGAAGGCGGCCCATGCGCTAAGCTTATCGCCGATTCATGGTGCCAAGTGAACGGAATGAAGGCCTCGGTGAGCTATAGTGCCGCCGATATGACCGATATCACCGCCACTTTATCGAAAAAGGTCTCCGCGAAGCAGGCCGTCCCTTCTTATATCGTGACCTGCGCCGAGTAATCCGGCCGCCTGTTCACCGCTAAGCATCGATCACCGCTTGACGCCCGCGGCGGGGAATGGAAAGACGCGTACCAGATCGGTCATCTTTTTGACGCGATCTTAAGGTCAGTATTTCGCGTCCCAGTTCCGAAAGTCCGATGTTTCAACGCACCGCACCCGTTCTATTGTCCGTTTTTGCGATAATGTCGCTGAGCCTAGGGCTCGCGCAGGCGCAAGGCGTGGGCTATTGCGACCGGTTGCGCGCGGAATTGACAGCGGTCGAAAGCGCAATTGCGTCGAATGTGAATGTCGATCTATCCGCAACCTTGAGAAAAACCCAGCGCGAACTCGATAAAACCGCGGCTTACGCCAAGTCGATCGGCTGTAACGACATGCGCATTCCGCTCTTATCCGGCCCCGCGCCCGCCAAATGCCCCTCGCTTGAAGCGCAAATCGGCCAGTTGGAACAGGATGTCGAGTCACTCAAGCAAGAAGCCGCCCGCGACACGACAAATGATTTGGAAGTGCGCCGCGATACGCTGAAGGCAACGCTTGACGGCAATTGCAAGCAGGGCGCGATCCTTGGCAATCCACCGGCAAAAGGCGGCGCCAATACGCCGTTTGGCGGCGCGACCGAGGGATTACAAGCCTCCGAAATGCCGGATGACCCGATGGCGAGGCTTGGAAATTCCGTCGCCAACGGTTTCCGCACCATTTGCATCCGAAAATGCGATGGCTTTTTCTTCCCCATCAGCCAATTCGGCTCCAATAGCCGCCTTTCAACCGATGCCGATCTTTGTCACGCCTCCTGCCCCGGTGCCGAAGTGAGCCTGTACGTTCAGCCAAATGATAGGGAAGTCGATGGCGCGGTTGCCGTTGATAGCGGCCAGCTTTACACCGCTCTGCCAACCGCTTTCCATCATCGCAGCACCGTTGATCCTACCTGCTCATGCCGTATTCCGGGCAAAAGCTGGGCGGAAACGCTGGCCGATGCCGAACGTATTTTAGGCGTGGTGGGCCAGCCTGATGCGTTGGTCAGTGAATTAAAGGCGCAGGAGCTCTCCCGCCCGCGCGATATGAAAGCGCCTGTTAAGGGCAAGAAGGGCGACCCAGTTCCTGCTGTTTCGCCTGCTGCGGATTTAATCGCGCTGCAAAACGCCATTCCCGCCGGTACCGATATTGTACCGGTCGGACAAGGCGATATCCGCGAAGTAACCGCTCCCGACGGCACCAAACGCAAGATCCGTATCTTGCGCGCCCCGGGTGCCGCAGCCGTTACCGCGGTTCAATAAACGCTGGCTTACGCAAGCCTTAAGCGGGCTTGTTGCTCACCGATCAGAGGCAGCAGCAGCTTCAATTCCGGCCCATGCTCAAGCCCCGTTAACGCAAGACGCAGCGGCATAAAAAGCTCTTTGCCCTTGCGGCCTGTCGCCTCTTTTACCTTCGTCGTCCATGCGCCCCATGTTTCATGGTCCCATGGCTCGCTCGGTAAGCATGCGAGCGCTGTCGCGAGAAACTCGGCGTCTAGCCCTTCGGGCTTGGTAATTGGACCAGCCACCACTTCCGACCATTGCGCAGCGTCGCCCAAGCGCGCGAGATTACCCCGCACCGCAAGCCACAAAGCTTCATTCGCCGCAATGCCAAGACGCGCCAAGCGTTGCTCGACATCGGCAAACGGCAATTGATGCAAGAGCCTTGCATTCAAGCCATCAAGCTCGTGCTCATCGAATTTAGCAGGCGCCCGTGAAAGCCTTGCAAGATCAACCAACGCACCAAGCTCATCCATCGAAGGCACAGCCCGCACCGCTTCTGATGAGCCAACAAGAACCGCCAAAGAGGCAACCGCCATCGGCTCCATATCAGCTTCGCGCAGCGAGGCGATCGAGAAATGCCCCAAGCGTTTCGAAAGCCCCTCACCACTCGCATTGGTCAACAAATTATGGTGCCCAAACTCAGGCGACTTGCCCGATAGCGCTTCAAAGATTTGAATCTGCACGCCCGTATTGGTGACATGATCCTCACCGCGAATGACATGGGTCACACCCATCGCAATATCATCGACAACGGAAGGCAGCGTATAGAGATAGGTGCCATCCGCACGGATCAATACCGGATCGGACAAAGACGCGCTTTCAACATGCGAAGGCCCGCGCACCAAATCAGTCCACGCAACGCTACGATCTTCCAACAAAAAGCGCCAATGCGGCTTGCGGCCCTCGGCCTCAAAAGCTGTCTTCTCCTCGTCCGTCAGTTTCAGCGCAGCGCGATCATAGACAGGCGGCAAATGCCGCGCGGCCTGGCGTTTACGCTTCCGCTCCAACTCATCTTCGGTTTCATAACACGCATAGAGCCGGCCCATCGCCCGCAAGCGGTTAGCCGCTTCATCATACAGATCAAAGCGCTCCGACTGGCGGATCACATGGTCAGGCTTGATGCCGAGCCATGCGATGTCAGTGGCAATCCCATCGGCAAATTCGCGGGTTGAGCGTTCGAGATCCGTATCATCATAACGCAGGATAAATTGCCCACCACCGCGCTTGGCAAAAAGATAATTCAACAACGCCGTGCGGGCATTGCCGATATGAATGCGGCCGGTTGGAGAGGGGGCGAAACGTACGATAGGAGCAGTCATGGGTGTCCTTAAGCAAAGTAGCTCTACGAGCTAGCGGTATTCCATGGGTTTAATAGATTTACACCCGTGCGCACAAAATCTTTTTCATTTCGGCTCACGAGAATAAGCGAATGGCGCAGTGCTGTCGCGGCCAGAAATCCATCTAGGAGGGAAAGTGCCCATCCATCTCTGCGCGCTTGAGCCATAAGCTCACCCCATATCGCCGCTGTTTCTCGATCAATATCGATAATCCGATCAAAAAAACGTTCTCTAAGGTCATGATTGAGCCATTCTTCCAAGCGCTGACGCTTCCGACCCGTCGGCAATAAAGATACGCCGTGACTCAACTCGGCAATGGCAATAACGCTGATAAAGAGCCTGTCTTCGTCGGCTCTGTCGAACCAAGCGACAACATTTGCGTCAGGCTTTGGCCGCAATGGCTCGGATATAACATTGGTATCGAGCAACAATTTCACAATTCAAGGTCACGAATAGGCGTGTCAATGCGCCGAAGATCAAGTTCTACGCCCTTCAAAGGGGAAGCATTGAGAAACTCAATCAATGTCCCTTGTCGACGCAACTTACGGTCCCATTCCTCAGCCGAGACAATAACCACGCTGCGCTTGCCATTCTTGCTAATCGTTTGGGGGCCCTCGTTTTGAGCACGCGCCATCACCTCGCTCAGCTGAGCCTTGGCCTGCGCAACCGTCCATTCCGATGAATGATCCATGCTCCGACCTCCTAAAATAGTCATTATGACCATGATGACCATAATTGGAGTTCAGATCGAATTCAAGAATAACCGGATCAAAAATCCACCACATCCGTTCCCGTCGACGCGCGACGGGGGGCAAGCGTCGGGTCGGGTGTAAAGCTCGCCCTACCCTGATCGCGGAAACGGTTGACGATCGGATAACGCCGATCTCGGCCAAAATTTTTGAGCGTCACTTTCACACCCGGCGCCGATTGGCGGCGTTTATATTCCGCCGAATAAAGCAAGCGCTCGATCTTTTTCACGGTCTCAAGATCAAACCCTTTGGCGACCAAATCGGAAACCCGCATTTCATTCTCGACCAAGCCTTCGAGGATCGCATCAAGCACTTCGTAAGGCGGCAAGGAATCCTGATCGGTCTGGTTTTCGCGCAACTCAGCGGACGGCGCTTTGGTGATGATACGCTCAGGGATGACAATACCGGATGGGCCTTTCGCCCCTTCCGGCTTCCAGCGGTTGCGCAGGGCCGACAGTCGATAGACCTCCATTTTATAAAGGTCCTTGATCGGGTTAAACCCGCCATTCATATCGCCATAAATCGTGGCATAGCCCACCGACATTTCGGATTTATTGCCGGTCGTCACCACCATCGCGCCGAATTTATTGGAGATGGCCATCAGCAAGGTACCGCGTGTGCGGCTTTGCAAATTTTCTTCCGTGATATCCGCTGCTTTGCCCGCAAACACAGGCTTTAATATCTGCTCAAAGCCGTCGACCGCTGGCGCGATCGGTAACACGTCATAGCGAATACCAAGCGCCTTGGCGCAGGCTTCCGCATCCTCCAAGCTTTCTGAAGAGGTATAGCGATAAGGCAGCATCACCGCATGAACGCGATCCGCCCCCAACGCATCCACCGCCATGGCCGCGCAAATCGCCGAGTCGATGCCGCCAGAGAGCCCAAGCACCACGCCAGGAAAACGATTTTTATCGACGTAATCTTTAAGCCCCAAAACACAGGCCGCATAATCAGCCTCATCATCCGCACCTGTCAGCGCCTTGGCACCATCGGCGCAGTGCCAACCATCCAACCCGCGCGTCCACTCGGTGAGGATCAGATCAGACCGGAAAGACGGCATCTGTACCGCCAGCGCGCAATCGGCATTCAGCACAAAAGACGCACCGTCAAACACCAGATCATCCTGCCCGCCCACTTGGTTGAGATAGACAAGCGGCAAGCGGCTTTCGGTCACACGCGAGACAGCGATATTCAGCCTAATATCCGCCTTTGCCCGAAAATACGGCGAGCCATTCGGCACCAGCAAAAGCTCTGCGCCCGTCTCGGAAAGACACTCGACGACATCCTCGCCCCAAATATCCTCACAGATCGGCAGGCCCACGCGAATACCCCTTAGCATCACCGGGCCGGGCATGGGGCCCGAGGCAAACACGCGTTTTTCGTCGAACACGCCATAATTTGGCAGATCAACCTTAAACCGCACGGCCTCAATGCGGCCCTGATCAAGCATGGCATAGGCGTTATAAAGCTTGCCCTCCTCAGCCCAAGGCAGTCCAATCAACACCGCAGGGCCGCCATCCGCCGTCTCCCGCGCCAAAGCCTCGCAGGCGGCGCGGCAAGCGTCTTGGAAGGCTGGTTTCAGCACCAAATCCTCCGGCGGATAGCCCGCGAGGAAAAGTTCCGGAAACATCACGGCATCCGCGCCAAGCTTAAGCGCTTCCGCCCGCGCAGCACGTGCAAGCACAAGATTGCCTTCAACATCCCCCAAAGTGGGGTTGAGTTGCGCGAGGGCCAGGCGGAGGGTGGTTGGCGAAGCGTTCATGAAGTGTGATTTAGAGGAGACCGCTCCGAACGGCAAGGATCGAAGAATAGTATCTAAACAATCGATTTAACTGCTTCCAAAAAACGAGCGGCCTCTTCAATCGCCCAAACGGCTTCCTCTTTATCAATGGTAGCCCCACTATAATCCGCAATTTGCCGGATGCGTTGAACAGCATTCAGCGCCTCGCCATAGGCCGAGGGCAATTTATCGGTCTTTACAACGTGAAGACCAAATTTGAGTACAAGACCGTGATGGGTTTTAATGGGCGTGGAAGCTTCTTCATGCCCAAGCGCAAAAAGAACGGCATGGGCCGCGTCAAACATCGAATAATAGGCACGGTTGCAAGCGCCCTCAGGATCGCCTGCTTCGACCAAAACGCGAGCACTGGTCAGCGCCCGTTCCGCTTTATCCATGTAAGTCGCAAGGATATCCCGCGTCACATTTTTATTCCGTCGCGGCGAATGGTTTCGATAAGCCTCGGATTTGAAAACTTCTCGGGATGCTCAAATTCCGCCACCGAGAATGGAAAAGCTTCAACCATGAGGCCTGTCTCCATCATGACATGAAACGCTGTTCCGGCCATATCGCGCGCGATGCTGAACCGATTACCGATTGCCCCCTTTAGAACGACGGCGAGATCAACATCACTGTCAGGGCGATGGGTTCCGCGAGCACGACTTCCGTAAACAAAAGATGCAACGATAGGATAACGATCTTTAATTTGATTAATAAAAAGATGAGCCGCATCCATGGTGGCAGTATCCAAGCGACGATCAAGCGAACGCGGCTCCGCCAACCCACGGCAAACTCCGCTTTGGCGAACGATTCCGTCCAGACTTGGCGAGATCAGATCAGGCGACATCATGGGTTAGAAAGTACAAGAAAGAAGGTCCGGAAGCAATGTCCTGTATAATCAATCGGACGTCTTATGCGCTCTACTCCTTCATCGCCTTCTCAATCCGTCGATCCGGCACCAGCCACATCAGCGCCACCACGGCATAAAGCGCCATCGATGCGTAGGGAATATATCCCGCCAACACCACCGCAACCGCATAAATCACCAAAGACGCAATGCCTTTGATATCCCCGCCAATCGCCTTGGCGAGCGTCGAATCTTTGCCATGCAGCGCGATAAGGGAGCGTGCTAAAAAATAATAGGCGATGCCCGACATCAACAGTACCACACCATAGGCAGCGACGGGTGTGGCAGCGTAAAAGGACTCGTTCAGCCAAGCGGTCGTAAAAGGCACCAGCGAGAGCCAAAACAGCAAATGCAAATTGGCCCACATCACCAAGCCATTCACCTTGTGCGAGGCATGCAGCATATGGTGATGGTTGTTCCAGTAAATACCAACAAAAATAAAACTCAGAACATAGCTTAGAAAAATCGGCGAGAGCGCCAGCAAAGCATCTAACCCCGCGCCATAAGGCACTTTGAGTTCCAACACCATGATCGTGATGATCACGGCCAACACACCATCGCTAAAGGCTTCCAAGCGTGATTTGGTCATGATTTGCCTCGCTTTGAGGCAGACCTTACTAAAGGTTACATAAAGATGAAAGTAGATTAATAAAGTTGGCCCTTCTCCCTTCCGGGAGAAGGTGGTTGCGGAGCAACCGGATGAGGGTCTGATATTTGTTATTGCGCAAGGAATTAAGAGCTTTACGCGGTAACCATTATTACCTCATCCGTCGCGTCCCGCGACACCTTCTCCTTTAAAGGAGAAGGGCACAGGGCTACAGACCGCGAGCCTCTTAGGCATCGCATCTTAAAGCGCGCCGGGAGGCGCGCGGTCCATACGCACCCTCACGAAAACCGATAACAATCCATCATCAACACACCATATTCCTGGCTCGTGTGAATGCGCTTGCCATGCGGGTGATCGCCCGCGGCCCCCATCGCCACAAACAAGGGCAACAGATGCTCTTCCGACGGATGGTTTTTCACCGCATTCGGCGCCACTTTGCGGTAATCCACCAAAGCCTCCGTATCACCCGCCTCAATCCTCTGGTCGAGCCATTCGCCAAAGCTTTTCACCCAATCGGGAGCCGGCGAATCCGGGCGATAATTGCCTTGGAAAAATTCATGGAGATTATGCGTCGCCGCACCCGAGCCGATGATCAACACGCCGGAATCGGCCAATGGCTTCAGCGCTTGGCCAAGCTTGAAATGATAGGCCGCGCCCTTATTGGGCTCGACCGATAACTGCACAACGGGAATATCCGCTTCAGGTCTCAACAACACAAGAGGTACCCACGTGCCATGATCATAACCACGATCCGCAAAAGCAGGCGTCAGTCCTGCTTTATCGAGCAGATCAAAGGCCTCTTGCGCCACTTCTGGCGAGCCGGGCGCGCGGTATTTGACGTCGCGAAGCTCCGGCTCAAAGCCGCCGAAATCATAAATCATCGGCGGATGAGCGCCGTTGGAAAGCGTTGGCCTGCTCGCTTCAAAATGCGCGGTAACCATCAAAATGGCGCGTGGCTTGCCGATCTCCTTACCGAGGCTTTCGAGAAAGAGCTTGGCCTCTGTATTATGCAAAATGAGATTAGGCGCACCGTGCGAAACAAAAAGCGTGGACATGATCAAGGTTCCATCGTGGATGACACTGCATCATAGATGGCGCATGAGAGCCAAATTACAAAGTGCAAAGGCGCAAGCCCGTTTTTGCGAGCCCGCGCCTTTAAACCTTCGGCCTATAAAGAAAGCCTTACTCCGCCGCTTCAACCAAAGGGCGACCCTTGGCGAGACGCTCTTTCTTCAACAATTCCGCCACCAAAAACGCCATTTCAAGCGCTTGCTCGGCATTGAGACGCGGGTCGCAATGCGTGTGATACCGGTCGCGCAGATCCATGTCGGAAATCGCACGCGCACCGCCCGTGCATTCGGTCACGTTTTTGCCGGTCATTTCCAGATGGATACCACCGGCATAGGTGCCTTCCGCTTGATGGACGTTGAAGAAAGTTTTCACTTCCGACAGGATCATGTCGAAAGGCCGCGTCTTATAGCCCGAGCCCGCCTTCACCGTATTGCCATGCATCGGATCGCACGACCACACGACGGAGCGGCCTTCCCGCTTCACCGCGCGCACAAGGGCGGGCAGATGCGCCTCGGCTTTATCCGCACCAAAGCGGGCGATCAGCGTCAGACGGCCCGCCTCATTCGCTGGGTTCAGCACATCGATCAACCGGATCAAATCTTCCGGATCAAGCGATGGGCCGCATTTCAAACCAATCGGGTTTTTGATGCCGCGGAAATATTCGACATGACCGTGATCGAGCTGGCGGGTACGGTCACCAATCCAGATCATGTGGCCCGAAGTGGCGTAATAATCGCCCGTCGTTGAATCAACCCGCGTCATCGCCTGCTCGTAACCGAGCAACAACGCCTCATGCGAGGTGTAGAAATCCGTCGTGCGCATTTCAGGGTGCGCTTCCGGGTCAATGCCGATGGCGCGCATAAAGTCGAGCGCCTCGGTAATGCGATC
>CANGPL010000073.1 GCA_947455725.1 Hyphomicrobiales bacterium
GGCGAATGGGAAGTCATCACCGATCACGGCACTATTATTTGCGAGCATGTCGTGAACTCTGCCGGTTCCTATTGCGATGTCGTCGGCTCTTGGACCGGCCATAATGTGCCGATCTCCAATATGCTGCATCATTATCTCATCACCGAGCCGGTCAAGGAACTCATCGAGCTTGAGCGCGAATTACCCGTCGTGCGCGATCCATGGTCCCATGCCTATTTGCGTGAAGAAACAAATGGCGTGCTCATCGGCCCCTATGAAACTGGCACCGCGCATGTCTGCTGGGATGGCAAGCCACCGGCATGGGATTTCGAAAGCGAGTTGGTGACCCCGGAACTGGATCGCTTGATGCCCTATCTCGAACGCTGCATCGAGCGCTTCCCGCTCTTTGCCGAAGCCGGTGTGAAGAGCGTCATCTCAGGCGCGATCACGCATACGCCAGATGGTACCTATCTTTCAGGCCCTGCACCGGGCCCGAAAAACTATTGGATGCATTGCGGCGCATCCATCGGCATCTGCCAAGGCGGTGGTGCGGGCAAATATCTCGCGCAATGGATGGTGCATGGTCAGGCCGAGATTAATATGCGCGAATTTGATCCACGCCGCTTCGGCAATTGGGCGGACAAAGACTATACGGAAGAAGTCTCCATCGCCGATTACCATCACATGTATTATTGCTACAAACCCGGCGAGCAGCACACCGTGGGTCGCGGTCTCCGCAAATCGTCGCTTTATGAGACACTTAAAAATGAAGGTGCGCAGTTCAGCCAAATCTTCGGCTGGGAACGTCCGCGCTGGTATGACACAAGCGGCAAGGGCGAAGTCTTTTCCTTCAAGCGCTCGAATTGGTGGGACGCAGTAAAGAGCGAATGCGAAGCCGTGCGCAACCGCGTGGGCCTTATGGATCTTTCGACCTTCTCGAAATTTGAAGTCACCGGTCCAGACGCCTATAGCTATCTCTCGCGCATCTGCGCCAACAAGATCCCGACCAAGGTCGGCGGCGTCATGCTCGGCCACCTCTTAAACGTTAATGGCTTTATTGAATCGGAGATCACCGTCACCCGTTTGGCGGAAGACCATTTCTATGTGCTCTCCGCAGCGGTTGCTCAATTGCATGATTTCGATCAGCTGAATTGGCGTGTTGAAAAGGGTGAGCAGGTCACGATTGCCGACGTCACCGACGACTATGGCGTGCTTGTTCTCGCAGGCCCGCATGCGCGTGATGTTTTGGCACCGCTTACCGATATCGATCTCACCAATGCCAGCTTCCGTTGGCTAACCGGTAAAGAGGCGAAGGTTGCAGGCGTGGCCGGTGTGCGGCTCTTACGCGTCAATTATGTTGGCGAACTCGGGTGGGAATTGCATTGCCCCATGTCTGACATGCCAAAGGTCTATGAGGCCTTGATGGCATCCGGCAAACCACATGGTATTCAGCTTTTTGGCACTTACGCGATGAATTCGCTGCGCATGGAAAAAGCCTATCGCGGTTGGGGTTCGGAACTCACCAATGAAGTCACGATGATCGAAGGTGCGATGGAACGCTTCGTCGATTTCAACAAAGACTTCGTGGGCAAGCCGGGCACGCTCGCTTCCAAACAACAAGGCCCGCGCATTGAGCTTGTCTATCTCGAAGTGGAAGCCATTGATAATGATTGCTATGGCAATGAGCCGATCTATCATGATGGCCGCATTGTCGGCTTAACAACGGGCGGTGCCTATGGCCACGCAACGGGCAAGTCGTTGAGCTTCGCCTATGTCGAGCCAGCCCTTGCTCAACCCGGCACGTCATTCGAAATCATGATGATGGGCACTATGTGCAAAGCGCATGTCTTGGCCGATGCCGCATGGGATCCGAAAAACGAGCGGCTCAGAGCGTAAGGATCAAAGCATGACGGAGCTGCGCCAAGCCTATCCGGAGATCGAACCCTATCTCACAGGGCGGTTGCGTGTGTCCGACATCCATGAGCTTTATTATGAAGAGAGCGGCAATCCAAACGGCAAGCCGGTTGTATTGCTGCATGGCGGGCCGGGTGGCGGGTCCAATCCCTTCATGCGGCGGCTGCATGATCCTGAAGCCTATCGAATTATTTTGTTCGATCAACGTGGCTGCGGGAAATCGACGCCGCATGCCGAATTGCGCGAAAATACGACATGGGATCTGGTCGCCGATATAGAGCGCTTGCGCGAGCATCTGGGGATCGAGCGCTGGCAAGTTTTAGGTGGCTCATGGGGCTCAACGCTCGCTTTGTCTTACGCGGAGCTATGCCCCAATCGCGTCACCGAATTGGTGCTGCGCGGTATCTTCATGCTGCGCCGTGAAGAGCTAAAATGGTTTTACCAATCGGGCGCGCATTGGCTCTTCCCCGACGCGTGGGAAGATTATACCGCGCCCATTCCCGAGGCTGAACGCGGCGATATGATCGGCGCCTATTATAAACGCCTGACATCGCCTGACCGCGAGGTGCAGCTACAAGCCGCCCGCGCCTGGAGCCAATGGGAAGGCAAAACCATCTCCCTGCTCGCCGATCCTGCCCGCGTCGCTTTGTTTGGCAGCGATGACTATGCTTTGGCCTTCGCCCGCATCGAATGCCATTATTTTATTCACAGTGGTTTTTTTGATCGCGACGATCAGCTTCTCGCCCATATCGACAAAATCGCGCACATCCCCGGTGCCATCATTCATGGTCGCTACGATGTCTGCACCCCGCTTAAAAATGCGTGGGATTTGCACAAAGTCTGGCCCAAAGCCGATTTCCGCATCGTGCCAGACGCAGGCCATGCGGGGACGGAGCCCGGTACGCTGGACGCTATCCTTGAGGTGACCGACGGGTTTCGGTGACGCGGTAAAAGCCGACGCGCAATCCCTTCTCCTTGAAGGAGAGGGTGGCCCGCGAAGCGGGTCGGGTGAGGGTGAAGAGTGCTTGGCATAAAGCCAACGAAAAGCGCCAGTGACGCTTTTCGAACGATGAACGCCCTGAGCTTAAGCGAAGGGCCGGTGGGAGTTATAGTGCTAGGCCCTGCGCTTTCGCTTCGGGCGTTCGTTGTTTAAAAAGGTCCACCGGACCTTTTTATTTGCTTCGCAAACCACGCCTCACCCTCTGGCAAAGCCTGTATTTTTGCCGCAACACCCATGCCATCAAAAAGGGTGCAATTGCTCTGCCGACGGCTTAGATTAGCCCGAACTGGAGGAGTTGGGCATGGATTTTCACATTTCAGCCGAGATTGAGCAGTATCGGAGCCGGATTGCGGCTTTTGTCGATGCTCATATCCTGCCGCTCGAAAGCGATCCTGAAGCCTATGACGGTCATTGCAATATCGCGCTCTCCCGTCTCGAGCCCTTGCGCGCCAAAGCGCATGCGGAGGGCCTTTGGTGCCTGCAATTGAAGCCTGAGACGGGCGGCAAGGGCTTAGGCAAAATCGGCATGGCGGTGTGCTATGAGGCGATGAACCGCTCGATTTTCGGCCCCGTGGTGTTCAATTCCTCAGCCCCTGACGATGGCAATATGATGGTGCTTGAAGCGCTCGGCACGCCGGAGCAGAAGGCCGAATGGTTAGCCCCCATCGTCGAGGGCAACGTCCGTTCGGCATTCGCGATGACGGAACCTCATCCCGGTGGCGGCTCCGATCCCGGCATGATCCAGACCCGTGCTGAAAAGCGGGGTTCCGATTACGTCATAACCGGCCGCAAATGGTTCATTACGGGGGCTGAGGAAGCGAGCCATTTTATCCTGATGGCGCGTACGTCGGATGACCCGCGCCACGGCCTCACCGCGTTTCTTTTCCATAAAGACCAACCCGGTTGGCGCATTGTTCGCCGCATCGGCATTATGGGGCCGGAAGAACATGGCGGCCATTGCGAGTTGGAATTTGACGGTCTCACCGTCAATGAAAAGAATATTCTTGGCGGCGAGGGCAGGGGCTTAAAAGTCACTCAAGTTCGGCTTGGTCCTGCACGTCTCACGCATTGCATGCGGTGGCTTGGGCTTGCAAAACGCGCCGTTGAAATTGCCCGTGAGTATGCCGCTATCCGTGAAGGCTTTGGGGTTAAATTATCCGAGCGCGAAAGCGTACAAATGATGTTGGGCGACATCGCCATGCGCATCGAAATTGGACGCCTCCTCGTGATGAAAGCCGCATGGGCGCTTGATCAAGGCTCCTTCGCGCGCAAGGAAATTTCGATGGCGAAAATGCACGTTGCCAAAGTGCTGCATGATGCGGCTGATACCGCCATTCAAATCAATGGCGCACGCGGTTATTCAACCGACACCGTGCTCGAATGGATTTATCGCTACGCCCGTCAAGCGCGTTTGGTGGATGGCGCGGATGAAGTCCATAAAATGGTGCTCCATCGTTTCTTGGCCGACGAAGGCGACGGATTCTGGCAATGGCCCGTCGAGGCGCCATGACGCAAACGGATTTTGAAACCTCCGCTTTAGATGCCTATGTGCGCGAGCGTTTTGGTGCGCCGCTTTTATCGGTGGAGCGCATCGGTGGCGGACAATCCAATCCCACTTATTTTGTAACAACAGGCGAAGCGCGCTACGTGCTGCGAAAGCAACCCAATGGCCCGATTTTGAAAGGCGCGCATGCGGTTGATCGTGAATTCCGCGTGCTCGAAGCCCTCGCTAAAACCGACGTTCCCGTGCCGCGCCCTGTGCTGTTTGAAACGGAAGCTTCCATTCTTGGAACGCCCTTTTATGTGATGCAGCGTCTCGAAGGTCGTGTGTTTCACAATGCCGCTCTGCCGGGTCTCGCACCAACCGAACGACACGCGCTTTATCTCGCAATGGCCGAGACTTTGGCCAAGCTGCACGCGGTTGATCCGAACGCCGCGGGGCTCACCGATTTTGGGCGTCCGGGTGATTATTTCGAACGGCAATTGAACCGCTGGTCAAAGCAATGGCACGAGTCACCAACGGATGATATTCCGGCACTTGATCGCTTGATCGAGCGACTAACGGCCAACCGTCCCGCCGATGACGGCCTTCTCTCGATCGCGCATGGCGACTATCGGATGGGCAATCTCATGTTTCACCCCACCGAGCCGCGCGTGATTGGTATTCTCGATTGGGAATTGGCCACTTTGGGCCATCCGCTGGCAGATTTAGGCTTTGCGGCCATGGCTTGGCACAGCCGCCCAGAGGATTATGGTGGTATTGCAGGGCTTGATCTTAAAACGCTTGGCATTCCATCCGAGGCGGAGTTTGTTGGCCATTATATGGCGCATGCTAAAAACTCCCCGCCACTGCAGCCTTTTCACATTGCTTTCGCGCTGTTTCGCTTTGCCGTGATTTTTGTAGGCATTGCTGATCGGGCCCGCCAAGGGAATGCAGCGGGTGGCAACGCGCATGAAATAGCCCCCCTCGCCGCGCGCTTTGCCGAGATTGGCCTTGGTATCTTGGGCGGCTAAAGCCCCTGCGACGATCTGACATGCAGGATCACCGGTTGCGCAATGCGTCCTGACACGACACATTGCGCCGCATCGATCACCTAGAAAATCGGATCAGGGAGCAGACCATGACCAAGCGTATTCTCTTTACAGGCGGCACCGGCAAGGCCGGACGTCACGTTATGCCTTGGCTAAAAGCCAAGGGCTACGACATTCTCAATTTCGATTTGAAGCCTTTCGATCATCCGGGCATCGCCAATCTCGTCGGCGACATCACCGATGGTGCGCAAGTCTTCAATGCGATGACGACGCATTTTAATTTTGACGGTTTGAAGGCCGGAAAAGCGCCAGCACCCGTTGATGCCGTCGTGCATTTCGCGGCTGTTCCGCGCATTTTGATCAATCCGGACAATGAAACTTTCCGCGTCAATGTCATGGGCACTTATAATGTCATCGAAGCCGCGATGAAGCTCGGTATCCGCAAAGTGATCGTCGCTTCATCCGAGACGACCTATGGCGTGTGCTTTGCCGAAGGCGATAAGGATTTCCATTCCTTCCCGCTGGATGAAAGCTATGATGTCGACCCGATGGATAGCTATGGCCATTCGAAAGTCGTCAACGAATTGACCTCGCGTACCTTTGCGATGCGCTATAAGGCCGATATCTACGCGCTGCGCATCGGCAATGTCATCGAGCCGCATGAATACACGATGTTCCCGCCTTTCTTGAAGGATCCGATGTCCCGCAAGCGCAACGCATGGGCCTATATCGACGCGCGCGATTTGGCGCAGATCGTTCATCTCGGCCTGCAAAAGGATGGCTTGGGCTTCCAAGTGTTCAACGCCGTGAACGATACGATCACGGCAGAATTACCAACGGCAGAATTCTTGAAAAAATACTGCCCCAACACGCCAATCACACGCCCAATGGGCGAGTGGGAAGCGCCGCTCTCCAACAAGAAGACCCGCGAAGTCTTGGGCTTCAAAGAAGAGCACAATTGGCGCGATGAAGTGAAAAAACTTGGCTAAGTTCTAATCGACCATCACAGCCTCGGCCGCATGTTTTGCGGCCGAGCGCAATGGCTTCTCTTCCATAAAGACGAGTGCCACAAACGAAATGCCAAAGCCGATGGCCGTGGCTAAAAACATCACGAAGAAGCGATCACCCGCTTCACTTGGCGAGCTTGCTGGGCTCTCGCCTGCATTCAGCAAAATCGTACCAAACACCGCCACAAGCAGCGCACTTCCAAGCTGACGGAAGAAATTCATGGCGCCCGTTGCCGTTCCCAATTGATGGGTCTTTACCGCGTTCTGAATTGCAACCGTTGTTGTCGGCAAAACCGTGCCTAAACCAATCGCAATAATCGTAAACAGTGCTTCAAGCTCGACAATCGTCATGCGATTTTGAAAAAACGCGATGCACAGCGCAGCAATCGCCGCAACCAATGTTCCACCCAGCGGCAAACGCTTATAATGCGTGATGCGGCCCATTGTCTGCCCCGCCATGGTTGCTCCCACAACGGTGCCGACCATAAACGGGATCAGAGCAAGGCCTGAATCCGCCGCACTCATCTGTCGGGCGGATTCAAAATAGACTGGCATGAAGATGGTGGTCGCGACATAAGTCCCCATGCTGAACAGCGCCGCCGTCGTCGCACTTGCCACAACCGGATTGGCCAAAATCTCGATCGGTATCAAAGGCTCAGCTGCCGCGCGAATGCGCACAACAAACAAGACCCACAACACCAGCGACGCCCCTAGCATCCCTAAAATCGTCGGCGATAGCCACGCCACACGCGAGCCGCCTTGATCAAGCGCCAACATCAGCGTCACGGTCGCCAGCACGATCAGCACCGCGCCCGGTATATCAAGTCTGTGCGGGCGATGATGGACCGGCAAAAGCTTCAGCGTATTCGCCGTCATCGCCCACGCGACCAAGCCAATCGGCAGATTGATCCAGAAGATCAAAGACCAATGCAAATGCTCGGTGAGAAAGCCGCCCAACATCGGCCCCATCAGGCTTGCTAAGAGATAGACGCTCGCAAAAAAGATTTGGTATTTGCCGCGCTCTTTCGGTGCCACAATATCGGCGATGATGGTTTGCGAAAGCGAGATTAACCCGCCGCCGCCAAGCCCTTGCAAACCGCGCGCGAGGATCAGCATCAGCATGGTCGGCGCAAGTGCGCAGGCCACCGAGCCCACCACAAAAATCACAATCGCCGCCAGCATCGTGACACGACGACCATGAATATCGCTGATCTTGCCATAAAGCGGCGTCACCGCGGTGGTCGCCAAAAGATAAAGGCTCGCGACCCATGAGATCGAATTAAAATCACCGAGTTCGCGCGCAATCGTCGGAAGAGCTGCGGCAATAATCGTCTGATCCAGCGCGCCCAAAAACATGGCGATCATCGTGCCGGTTAAAATCGTCCAAATGGTTTTCGAAGGTAATTGAGCAGGCGACATGGTAACTTTCAAAAGGGAGAAAAACGTAAAATGGTTCCGCTAAAAGCGGATCAAGGGCAGTTTTCAGAGAGGCTCGTCAATCAGCTTGGTTGCCAGCGCTGCACTTCGCAATTCTGCATCCAATGGCCGGTCAGCGCGTGGAAAAACGTGCCATGTCCGACCACCGCAAGTCTGGTTGTCGGATGGTCGTGTAGCCAAGTTTTAAAGGCAGCGACGCGCTTTTCAAAAACCGATAGCGGCTCGGTTACGAAAGGTGCCTTCGAGCCCGGTTCATTGTGCCACCAAATCTCATCGAGGTGATCAAACTCGAGATGCGGAAATTCTTGCTTTAATTCGGCGGGGGTACGGCCGACATCACAGCTGCTTTCCAAGCGCTCGCGATGGCGGCAGGTGATATAGAAGGGTAGATCACGCCCCCCAAAAATACCTAAACCCGTTTGAATGGCGCGCGTCAAAGGCGTCGTCATCACAAGGTCGATTTCCTCATCCGCGAGCAGTTGGCGCGTCGCTGCTGCTTGCTTTTCGCCAAGTTCTGTCAAACGCGCGTCGAAATGCCCGGGATCTTCCCCGGTCTTTTCATAATGTGCGTTAAAAGTGGATTGGCCGTGCCGGATTAGAAGAATCGATTTCACAGGATTTACTCACGAAGACGTGGAAGATTGATAGCCTATGTCACCCATAAGGTGAAACGGTTTCGATATCGTATTTAAAAGCTAAGCTTCTAGACGCGACGCCTATAACATCGCACTCTATGGAGAATCATAACTTTCATACGACGAAACAGTACAAAGGGTTCACTATGGCGAGCGATGAATTGATCCACTCTTCGGCAACCACGCTTGTGGGGCGTCTCGCCAAAGGCGAGCTTACCCCGCTCGATTTGCTCGATGCGCTCGAACCCCGCATTGCCAAAGTCGATCCTCAGGTCAATGCCCTGCCCACTTTGTGCTTTGATCGCGCCCGCACCCACGCCAAACGCTTGATGGAAAAGCCAGCCAATGAACGCGGCGTGCTGCACGGTATGCCGGTTGCGATCAAGGATTTGTCGAATGTCGCCGGTGTCCGCTCCACCCAAGGCTCACCGATTTTTGCCAATCTGATCCCGGAAACCTCCGATGTCATGGTCGAGCATATCGAGGCGGAAGGCGGCATTGTCTATGCCAAATCCAACACGCCCGAATTCGGCGCGGGTGCCAACACGTTCAATGAAGTTTTTGGTGCGACGCTCAACCCCTATGACACAAGGATGTCAGCGGCGGGCTCGTCGGGTGGTGCGGCAGTGGCGCTCGCCACCGGTATGGCTTGGTTGGCGCAAGGCTCCGATATGGGCGGAAGTCTCCGTAATCCAGCAAGCTTTAACAATATTGTCGGCCTGCGCCCCACCCCGGGTCGTGTCGCCTTCACGCGTGGCGGGCGGCTTGATTCAAGCCTCGGCGTCGAAGGGCCGATGGCTCGAAACGTTGAAGATCTCGCGTTGTTTTTAGATGCGATGAGCGGCGATGATCCGCGCGATCCGATTTCAAAGCCACGCCCCGCGACACCCTTTCTCACCACAACGCGAAACGGCCAAAAGCCGAAACGCGTGGCCTATTCGCCGGATTTAGGCGGCATCACGCCGGTCGATCCCGAAGTCGCAGCCATCACCCGCAAAGCGGCTGAACAATGGGCGCGCGAAGGCGTGATCGTCGAAGAAGCGCATCCCGATGTGCAGGATGCTTACGAGATTTTCCAAACGATCCGCGCCGAAGGTTTTGCCATAGGCATGGCGGGGTTGCTGCGTGATCACCGCGATCTCTTAAAGCCTGAAGTTATCTGGAACATTGAAAAAGGTTTGGCGCTCAGCGTCGCTGATATTGCGAAAGCGGAAAGTGCGCGCAGCGCTTTGATGCAGCGCGTCGCCACCTTTTTCCAAACCTATGATTGCCTGCTCTGCCCGGCAACCATTACGCCGCCTTTCCCTGTCGGCGAGCGCTATCTCCAACAATGCAATGGCGTGACGTTTGAAACCTATGTCGATTGGCTCTTGATTGTCGGTGTAGCCACCATGGCGGGGTGCCCTGCGCTTTCATTGCCCTGCGGTTTCACCCAATCAGGTCTACCGGTAGGCTTGCAAATGATAGCGGCTTCCAATGCCGATGCCCAGCTTTTGTCGTCAGCCTATCACCTTGAAGCCGTTCTTGGCATGGATACCGTAACGCCGATTGATCCGAGGGTTAGACCCTAACCCGATTAATGGGTTGGCGGACAAATGATCGCTGTAAGCTCAGGCATTAGCGGGTCTTTGAGTTTTATGACGTTCTTAAAAGATCGTTTCCCGCATAAAGCGGGAGTCGCCTCGTCGTGATCGAAGATAAATGCGATGCCCTTTTTTTGGATATCGGCTTCGGTTAGCCAAGGTGAGTGATTAAGGTCCGAGCCAATCATCACATCGGGGCGCGATTTTTGTCCCAAGGCCGCAAGCCCCGCGACAAAAGGTGTGCCGCCAATAATGGCGATCGGGTGATCGGTTCGCTCTTTCCAAAGAGCGGCCAAACCATTGGAGATGTCTTGCATCGGCCAATTGCTGCGCGACGGCCTATCGCGATAGGGGCTCAGCGCTTGAACGATAAATCCCACCCCGATGAGGAGGATCAAGGCCATCGCGGCCTGCGTCGCACGGTCGAGCTGCGATAAAGTCCATTTGCGACGAAACTCCATCACAATCCATAGGCCAAGCGGCGTGAACATGGGCATGGCCCACATGTCCTTGGCCGATGAGCCGCTCAGAATAAACAGGCTGAACACCAGCAGGATGGGTGCAAAGGTGACAACCCGTAAAAACGTCACATCATCTTGCTTAGCCAAAACAGCTTCACCATTTTTTAAACTGCGAATTCCGACAAAAGCCAGAATCAACGCAATCGGTAAATGGTCTGCAAGCTGAGCGGCCATAAAGACAAGCGGATGAGAGGTTGGCCCCGTTGCGCCCCGCTCTAGCGCATAAGTCAGCGGTTCAAAATCATGCTGAACGAGCCAAACGAGATGCGGTGAAAACATGACAACCATCAGCGCAATCGCGCAATAGGGTTTTATCGTTTTGAACAAAGCGCGCGTCTGGGTTTCAAAAAGCGAAACCGCCAAGAGAACGACTAAAAGAACGGCAAAGGTATATTTGCCATAAAGGCCCAAACCACCCAATGCGCCAAGGCCGAGCCAAAGCACCCATGAGTGCGGCTTTTGCCGCAGCTGGGCGTAAAGCAGAATGCCCGCAGACCAAAGCGGCAGCTGCACAACATTGTGATTAAACTCAAGCGTCGGCACCGTGAAATAATAACTGCCTGCCATCAGCACTGTGGCAGCCGCTGCCCGCATCGGGTCCATCAGTACGCGGCCAAGCCGATAGATAAACCAATAGGTCAAGCCAATGCAGAGCTGGCTCAGCAGATAGGGACCCAAGATCATATTCTGCGTTAGCAGAACCGAAATCTCGATCAGCCAGGAGGGCAATGGCGGGTGCTTATAGGTGCCGATCAGCCAATGCGGCGCCCAAACCAAACCTTCCACGACATCAAGCGGCGGGGCCCAGCTGAAACTATAGGGAACGATCACCAAAATAAAACATTGAAAGGCGATGAGGGCGCCAATTCTTCTGCTGGGCTTGGAAATGTTCGGACTGTCCATTTTTATAAAACCGACGACTTAACCGCCGTGACCTGTAGCAGATTTTCGAGCCTTGACCACATCAATACGGCGCAAAGGGGCCGGGCTGGACAAAGATGACGGTCACGCTACCGAATAGTCTACCACCATCAAAGAGCCGCGATATCTTCACGAATTATTCTAATTTTACCGATAATTGACCATCCAATGTTCTGAAATTAAGCTTTTGGAGAGGATCTTCACGCGGATGGCTCGTCTTTTTCACCATCGAACCGGAGATGCCTCTGGGCCAAGCGCCGGTTGCGCCTGCTGCGCCCCAGTTTTGTCACGCAGGCGCTTTGTTGCCGGATTGGCGGCTGCCGCTTTGGGGTGTGTCGCGGTCTCTTCCGCGGAGAAGGCATCGGCGAATGAAGGCTTGGTTGAGCCGCGCCTTACCCTCAAAACCCTGCAAGATGGCCGACGCACAGTGGCGCTTACGCTCGATGCTTGCCCGGGTGGTTTCGATGCCAAGATCATCACGGCCTTGATTGAATGGCGCGTGCCCGCAACACTCTTCGTCACCGGCTCTTGGATGCATTCTAACCCGACAGGACTCGCGATGATTTTGGCCCATCCCGATCTGTTTGCCATTGGCAATCATGGCGCGCATCACATCCCCGCCGTCCTTGGCGAGCGGCGCATTTTTGGGTTGCGGGTTGCAGGCGATATGGACGCCATCCGCGAGGAAGTGGGTCGCGGCGAAGAAGCCATCAGAGCCGCAACAGGTGCTAAGCCGATCTGGTATCGAGGCGCCACCGCGCTTTA
>CANGPL010000074.1 GCA_947455725.1 Hyphomicrobiales bacterium
CGTCAGGAATGGGTCTTGTTAGCACCTGAGCGGTTGATCAAATGCGATGCGATTGCCGCGGCCATTCTAACTCTGTGCGATGGCAAGCGGACGCTGGCTGAAATCGTCGCTCATCTCGTCGAACAATATAAGGCTGATCGCACCATCATTGAGCGCGATGTGATCGCTTTGTTAGAAGGCCTTTCCGAGAAGAAAATGGTGCAGCTGTGAACGCCCCACAATCCACACCATCGACGATTGGTCTGCCGATTGGCTTATTGGCAGAACTCACGCATCGCTGCCCCCTTGCCTGCCCCTATTGTTCTAACCCCGTTGCTCTTGAAGGGCGAGATACCGAGCTATCGACGCAGGATTGGAAGCGCGTTTTTTCTGAAAGTGCGAAGCTTGGCATTTTACAGGTTCATCTATCAGGCGGTGAACCTGCTGCGCGTCGCGATCTTGTTGAACTTGTAAGGCATTGCGCGTCAGTAGGCCTCTACACCAATCTGATTACATCAGGGGTTGGTGTCACCGAAAAACTCATTCACGACTTAGCAGATGCGGGGCTCGACCACATTCAGCTTTCGATCCAGGATTCGGATGCGGAATCGGCCGATAAAATTGCTGGTTATAAAGGCGCATTCGCGAAAAAGCAGGCCGTTGCAGCATGGATAAAAGCGGCCGAATTTCCGCTCACGGTTAATGCTGTCATGCACCGCGCCAATATTGCGCGTTCTGCTCAAATGGTGGAGCTCGCGATTATGCTTGGTGCCGCCCGCGTTGAAATAGCCCATACGCAATATTATGGCTGGGCGCTGCCCAATCGCGCAGCTTTAATGCCGAGCCGCGCGGCGACAGAGAAAGCCGTTGCCGAGGTCGAAGCCTTAAGAAAACGCTATTTCGGCGAGATCGTGATTGATCTTGTGATTCCTGATTATCACGCAACCTATCCAAAAGCCTGCATGGGCGGATGGGCTAAGCAATTCATCAATGTAACGCCATCGGGCAAAGTATTACCCTGCCATGCGTCCGAAACCATTCCAAGCCTAGAATTTTGGAATGTCAAAGAACATGCCTTAAGCGATATTTGGTCTCATTCACCCGCATTTAATGCCTATCGCGGAACCGACTGGATGGCAGAACCATGCCGCAGCTGTGATCGACGGGAAATTGATTTTGGCGGCTGTCGTTGTCAGGCCTTCGCGATTTTAGGCGATGCGTCGGCTACCGATCCAGCCTGTCACCGCTCGCCGCATCATGCCTTGATGACGGAGATTGCAGAAAGCGATTCAACCGGCGCCATCGGCGATTATATCTATCGAAAACCAGCGCCATCTGTCGGCTGACCGGCCAAATAAAAAAGGGAGCCAAACGGCCCCCTTTTTCGTCTTTACTGTCAACCAGATCAGCTAAAGATTTTGATCGCGCTTTGCAGCGTGATCCAGACACCCCAGAGGATCGGAATGCCAACCGCCAGCCAAGCGAGCGCGGCATCACGATCAAGCCCACCACGTCCGATACCGAAGGAGCCCGAGGCCGAGGCTGTTGATGCGGTCTTCGCTTGTAAGGCTTTCACCTCTTCATCGCTCATGAACCATTTGGAAGCCACCGGCTTGATCATTGCATTAGCAATGAAGCCGAGCACCAACATGCCCGCCAAAACATACATCGTGAAATCGTAAAGCTTGTCTGCAGGCACGCCCGCCGATTTATTGAATTCACGAATATAATTGACCACGACAGGGCCGATGATTCCTGCTGTCGACCAAGCGGTCAGCAATCGGCCATGAATAGCGCCCACAAATTGTGTCCCAAACATATCGGCAAGATAGGCCGGAACCGTTGCAAAGCCCCCGCCATACATCGACAAAATGATACAAAACGCACCGACAAACAGCGCTTTTGAACCCATATGCGCGAAGCTTGGTGCCGAGGCATAAAGAATAATGCCAAGTCCAAAAAACACGAAATAGGTCATCTTGCGGCCGATTTTATCGGACAGCGACGCCCAGAAGAACCGACCGCCAATGTTAAAGAGTGATAGCAGTCCGGCAAAACCTGCGGCAATCGCGGCAATCGCCTTCTTCTGATCGGCGTCGAGAGCTGCAAATCCAATTTCCGGCTTACCCAGCAAAGAGCCGCCGAAAATTTCCTGAAGCATGGGAGACGCCATACCAATCACGCCGATACCAGCCGATACGTTCAAGCAGAGCACGGCCCAAATCAGCCAGAATTGCGGGGTCTTATGGGCATTTTTCAAATGCACATTGCCACTGGTAATCATCGAGTTGGACGAAGCCGGTGGCGGCGTCCAACCATCTGGTTTCCAGCCTGCTGGTGGCACCCGATAACCAAACGCGCCTGCAAGCATGAAAGCAAAATAAATCACCGCCATAACAACGAACGTTTCCCACACACCAACGGAGGTTGCTGATTTGAAGCCGTCCACGTGGAAATAGGCAAAGGAGCCCTTCCATTCGAAAACATTGCCACCGTTCATGAGCAGATTGGCCAAAGGCGAACCAATCATCGCGCCGCCACCAAAGCCCATAATCGCCATGCCCGTCGCCATACCGCGGCGATCAGGGAACCATTTAACCAAGGTAGAAACTGGCGAAATATAACCTAGGCCAAGACCAATGCCGCCGATGACACCAGAGCCGATCCACATCATCCAGAGTTGATGCGAATAAACGCCAAACGCAGAGATCAAAAGACCGCCGCACCAGCAGAGCGCGGAAACAACGCCAGCTTTACGGGGGCCTTCACGTTCAAGCCAACCACCCCAAATGGCAGCAGCCGAACCGAGTAGCACGAAAAACAGCGTATACATCCAGCCAAGTTCCGCGACTTTCCAGTCGCAGGTGGCGGTGAAAAGGGCATTCCAAACGCCCGCGCCTTCCGGGCAGGCAACGGGCTTTGTCACACCAATGGCTTGCGACAAAGGCAGCCAAAATACCGAAAAGCCATAGGCCATGCCGATACATAGATGAATGGCTAAAGCTGCTGGCGGCACGAGCCAGCGGTTAAACCCTGGCTTAGCGATCGTCCGGGACCGATCCAGCAGGCCGAGACCTGCGACGGGACTGTCTGTCATGCGTGTTCCCCCTGATTTTATCTTATATTTTAAAAGCTTAACTGCTTCTTGCGGACTAACTATACTATCGGATTTAACTTACAGCAATATCTACCAATACGCGCAAAAAGCACTCTATGCCCTTAAAAATTACAGGCCGGCTTCGACTCTAAAACCGGCATAAATCGCATTGACAGTTGTTTGTTTTTATTAGACGCTGATATTACGGGGTTTTGGTAAATCAAAAAATTCCGAAAATGATCACAAGTGGGGGGATGGACATGACATCGCACAGCACGAAGCGCTGGGTTGTTGGTGCAGCCGCATTGATCGCAGGCATAGCCTTAACATCCATGGCATCAGGCCAAGAAGTAAAGAATGCGACTAAATTCGGTAACATGAATACGGTTAGCCAGGATCTGCTCAACCGAGCAGGCGGCGACGGTAACAATTTCTTGCATACGAATGGTGACTATACTCAGTCACGTTACTTCCCGAATAAGCAAATCAATGTTGGCAATGTCTCAAAGCTTCGTCCAGCCTGGATCTTCCAGACGGAAGTGAAAGACACGATGGAAACATCGCCAATCGTGGTCAACGGTGTGATGTATGTCACAACCGCGTTCGATCATGTCTATGCTCTTGATGCTCGTACAGGTGAAGAGCTCTGGCATTATAAGCAAAAGCTTGGGCCCATCACGACTTATTGCTGCGGCCCTAATAACCGCGGCGTCGCGGTTTATGAAGACCTCGTCTATCTTGCAACGCTCGACGCTAAGCTCGTGGCGCTTGATGCCAAAACAGGCAAGCAAGTGTGGGAAACGCAAATTGCAGATCCTGAACTCGGCTATAGCGAGACGATGGCCCCAACCGCCGTTAAGGGCAAAATTCTTGTGGGCACCAATGGCGGCGAATACGGCATTCGCGGCTTTGTAAAAGCCTTTGATGCAAAGACGGGTAAGAACCTCTGGACGTTTAACACCGTTCCAGAAAATTCGGTTGGCGTCTGGGCAACGACCGATGCAACGGGTCGCGATATGCATCGTGATATTACGGCTGAAAAGGCGGCGCTTGCCAAAATCGGCGACCCCTACAAAACGCTTGGTGGCGGTGTCTGGCAAAACCCAGCGGTTGATCTAGAAGCGAACCGGATTTACTTCGTCGTCGGCAATCCTTCGCCGGACCTAGACGGTTCGCTCCGCCCCGGCGATAACCTCTATACCGACTCGCTTGTCTCGGTTGATTTGGAAACCGGCAAATATGTTTGCCACTTCCAATATATCGCGCATGACGTCTGGGATTTGGACGCCGTCAGCCCTCCAGCCATCGTGAAAGTTGCAGATAAAGACGGCAAGCCGATTAAGGGCGTGATTCATGGTGGCAAGACAGGACATATCTATGTCCATGACGCCAAGGACTGCAGCTTGATCCGCTACTCCGAAGCGATGGTTCCGCAAGAAAACATGTGGGTTCTTCCGACCAAGGAAGGCGCTCGCATGCTTCCCGGTGCCAATGGTGGTGTTGAGTGGTCGCCTCTTGCAACCAACCCAACGCTTGGCCTTGCTTATGCCATCAACCTACATCAGCCAATGACCTACCATGTCGAAAGCTCGGCCTATCCAGCCGGCAAGCTCTGGCTCGGTGGTGCGTTCAAAATTATCCCCACGGAAGAACAATGGGGTAATGTGACGGCGGTTGACTACAACACCGGTAAGATCAAGTGGCAGGTTAAGACCCAGCAGCCTATGATCGGCGGTATCTTGGCAACCGCTGGCGGCCTAGTGTTCACCGGCGAAAGCAACGGCCAGTTTGAGGCCTTCGACGCTGAAACGGGTGCTGCACTCTGGAAGTTCCAGGCCGGTGCAGGCGTCAACGCGCCTCCTTCATCCTACACGGTTGACGGCAAGCAATATATCGTTGTGGCCGCTGGCGGTAACGCACAGGTCGACTCGAAGCGCGGCAACTCGATCATCGCCTTCACGATGGATTGATCTTGGTTGCAAGCGTGAATAACGCAGATTAAAAAAGGCGGGGCCTCGCGGTTCCGCCTTTTTTGGTGAGAGAACAACACCGTCAATTTCGGAGTGATTGAGATGCGCGTATCGTCAATGGTTCTTGCGGCATGCATGGCTGCGTTTTCATTTCATACGGCTGCCGCACAATCCATTGAAGAAAAGGCCGCTGTATGCGCCGGTTGTCACGGCGAGAATGGCAAGCCAGTCTCACCAGAAATCCCTGTTATTTGGGGTCAGAAAGAAGGTTATCTTTATCTGCAATTACGCGATTTGAAACGCGGTGACCGCAAAAACGAAATCATGTCAGGTATTGCCGCAGGACTTGAAAAATCCGATATGCAAGAACTCGCTAAATATTTCTCCGAAAAGCCTTGGACAAATTTGCAGCAAAAATCAGCCGATGCTGCAACCGCGTCGCAAGCCCAAACGGTGGCCTCATCGGCGCAGTGCGAAGGGTGTCATTTGTCAGGCTATTTAGGAGACAGCACCATTCCTCGAATCGCCGGTCAGTCGGAAGCCTATATGCTGAAAACCATGAACGAATTCCGCTCTGGCGCCCGCGCTAATAATGCCTGGATGGTGACGCTGCTCAAATCCTATAGCGACAGTGACATTGCGGCTCTATCGAAATATATCGCGGGCCTTTAAAAAATATTTCACTTGCCAAGCAAAGCCGATCTCGTTTCGTCATCAGGCGCAAAATCGATCGCCGATTTACCCGACGCATCGGTCAGCATAGCAGAAGCCCCTTTGCTCAGCAGCAAACGTACAATTCCGGCGTGACCAAGTTCCGATGCAATCATTAAGGCATCGTGACCACGATCATCCGTATCCTTTATTCGCGCACCGTGGCTGACCAAGAAATCGACCAAGGCCACACCGTCGTCATCCGGCACATCATTGGCATGTCCCGCGGCCCACATCAGAACGGTTAGATTATTCGCATAACGCGTATTGATATCGACACCCGCCTTTAACATCCGCTCGACAATCGGCTGAAAGCCGCGTGCCGCCGCATAAAGAATGGGCGTCTTACCAGTTGCATCAACCGCTTTAGCGTCAGCGCCTTTCTCGATAAGAAGATCAACCATCTTGGTATTGCCGTTAAAAGCCGCTGCCGCAAGCGGCGTAAGCTGAGAGCGACCTGGAATATCGGGCTTAGCACCTAATCGCAGCAAGAGTTCAACAATCGCGGTACGGTTATTCTCAACGGCCAAAAACAGCGGCGTCGAACCCTTCAAATTCCGCTCATCCAATTCGCTGCCATTGGCCGCATAAAGCTCAACCAAGGCAGCATGTCCGGCTCGTGCCGCACGCGATAAGGGCGTGTTGGCCTCACGATCTCGGGCCTGCAAAGAAGCACCATCTTTCAAAAGAACTTTAGCCAAATCATTGCAGCCATTTTCGCTGACATTGAAGAGGATTCCATTGAGCTCAATCGAACTGATATAGGATTTCGTCATCTCATAGCGGTGGCCAATATCCGGACAGGCGGACTGATCCGCCCGCGCCACCGTCGTGAATAACCCCTCGGCTGCGAGAGTAAGCATGACGGAGAATAGGGTCGATGATGCGAAACCCACGCGACAATTTTTCATCAATTGAACACTCATTTTTTGACTGCCCATTCTTTCATAATGAGATTAGCATGCAAGGCATGAGGCTGCATCTTATTCATCCTGCCAAGCGTGATTCGAGCGCAGTTTCTTGCGTCAGCGGCATCCTGCGATCAAGCCTTTTGATTATGGCATTATGGCTCGGCAAATCAACGGCCCATGCTGATGCGGATTTCAATCCACCCGGCCAAATTTTTCCCGTTTTTGATACGGCTTTACATTTGTATTGCACGGGACAGGGCCAACCCACCATTGTGCTTGAAGCAGGGCTTGGCGGAAATTACCTCGACTGGACCTTGGTGCAGCCTTTAATCGCCCAGCATCACCATGTCTGCGCATATGACCGCGCGGGTTCCGGCTTTAGCCAATCGACAGCGCGTAGCCGTACGGCCGCCAATATTACGGATGATTTGCACGCCCTCGTTGATAAAGCGGGCCTCCAAAAACCCTTCATTCTTGTAGGCCATTCCTTTGGCGGTATGATGGCCTTGCACTATGCCGTTCGCTTTCCCGCTGATGTTGCGGGATTATTGCTGCTCGACCCAATGCACCCGGATCAATTCGCTCGCTTTGCGCAAGCCGGTGTCGATGTGCCAACAGAACCCAATTTGATCCTCGGTCGAACCGCAAGTTTTGCCGCAACCTATGCGCTTCCTGAAACGCTTCATGCCCGCGCCATGTATCTCGCGGGAAGTGATACGGCGCGTATCTTTATGGTGAAGGAAATGCGTTGGATGGTGCTCGATTCGGCCGAAGTGAGAGCGGCTGGCTACCCTCACCTGCCCTCCACCATTATCTTGCATGGCAATAAAGAATGGGACGGCTCCTATCCCGATGGGCGTATGGAACGCGCATGGCTCACCATGCACACCGAATTAGCCCAATCAATTGGCGCGCCGCCGCCCACCGCTATCGCGCAAAGCGGTCATCAACTTGCCCTTGATGCCCCAGAACAGATCGCTGAGGCGATTGAAAAACTAGCAACCCGCGTGCTAATCTCGCCCTAAACAGAAATGATCGAAGGTTCGAGGATCACGACGATGAAGGCCATCTATAAAAACCGCCTCGCTGTTTTGAGTTTCGTCGTCCTTGGGATGAGCCTCGTGACAAAGGCACACGCAGCATCCGGTCTTGTTTTTGTCAGCAATGAGCGTTCGAGCCAGCTTACCGTGCTCGATCCAAGCGACAGTGTGATTAAGCAAATCAAAACCTGCGCTCGTCCGCGCGGAATGCGGTTTACGCCTGACCATACAAAAATCGTGGTCGCGTGCGGCAGCGATAACACGATTGCGCTGTATGATGTTGCTACCCAAAAACTTGTTAAGCGCTTCCGTGATATTCCCGATCCTGAAACATTCGATCTGCATCCGAATGGCAAGGATCTTTACATCTCCAATGAAGATGACTCAGAAGCAACCTTAATCGATATCGAAACGGGGCAAGTGAAGGGCCATTTCCCGACCGGTCCGGAACCCGAAGGCGTGCTGATAACGCCCGATGGTAAATTTGTTTTCGTAACATCAGAGGCGGCCAATCTCGTACATGTCATCGATGTTGCCTCCCAAAAAATTGTCAAAGACATCATCACGGCGACACGGCCACGTCGCTTCGCGTTAACGCCCGACGGTAAGGAATTATGGGTTTCGTGCGAAATGTCCGGCCTTGTTGAAATCATCGATACTTCCACACTCACCGAAATTGGCCGCGTAGAATTTCAACCCAAGGGCATGCGCAAAGAAGAAGTGACGCCTGTTGATATTACAATGACCGCCAATGGCAAAACGCTTTATGCCGCTTTAGGCCGTGCCAATCATATCGCTGTCGTAGACGTCGCAAAACGTGCGGTAACCGATTACATTTTGGTAGGTAAACGGCCTTGGGGTTTGCGCCTCACGAAAGATGAAAAAAAACTCTATGTCGCCAACGGTCTATCGGATGATCTTTCCATCATCGATACAGCCAGCGGTAAAGTTCTCAAATCTGTTCCTGTCGGCATCGTGCCTTATGGAATTTTAATCGATGAATAGGGCACTATTCGCGATAACCGTATTGATCCTTTCGATAATGCCCCTACGGGCACAATCAGAGCCGCCGCGTGATATTCGTATTGTCTATATCGACCGAGCTGAAGACCCGTTTTATGACCCGCCTCCCCAAACCGACGGCGTAATTCGTATTGCCAATAAACCGCCGATTGCCGGCGCTGAATTGGGGATTAAAGATGTTGCAGCTTTAGGGCGTGCGGCCAATGTGCAGTTTATTCTCGAGCATCACACCCTGGCGGCAGATGACGATCTTTCGTCTGATCTTGCGACCGTCTTAAAAAGCTCGCCTGCCTTTATCCTTCTCGATTTACCGCATGATGATATCGTAGCGGCTGCAAAAGCTGTGACGCCGGGCTCTCTCGCGCTCGTCAATGTCCGCGATACGAGCGATGACTTACGCCGTACCCTATGTGGAACAGCGCTTTTCCATACGATACCAAGCCAATCCGCCTATAGCGATGCATTGGCGCAGATGATGGTACGGAAAAACTGGAAACGCGTTTTAACACTCGTCGGTCCGGAACCGGAGGATCAGGAATTAGCAAAAAACTTTGCCGCATCTGCCAAAAAATTCGGAGCAAAAATTGTTGATACGAAGCCGTTTATTGCCGGCAATGATCCGCGCAAGCGCGAGGAAAATTCAACGGCGCTCATGACGGGCGACAGCGATTATGATGTGATTTATGTTGCCGATACCACCGGCGATTTTGGCCGCTTCGTTGAATTCCGGCAAGTAAAGCCACGGCCCGTAATCGGTAGTGAAGGACTTGAGGCCTCGGCTTGGCATCGCGCGGCGGAGCGTTATGGTGCGCCACAGGTTAATCATCGTTTCGAGCGTGACGCAGGGCGCCCCATGAGCGATATGGATTGGAGCGCATGGGTTGCGGTAAAAGCCGCCGCCGAGGCGGTTGCTCGCGAAAAAGCCTATACGGGACCGGCAATCAGCGCTGCGCTTTTATCGGGTAAGATCGATATTGAAATGACAAAAGGGATGCCGGGTTCATTTCGCTCGTGGGATCACCAATTACGCCAGCCGATCATGCTTCATACGGCGGATGCTGTGATCGCTATGGCACCAATTGAAGGCTTTCTTCACGAATACTCAATCCTCGATACGTTGGGTCTTTCGGATCGTGATACGAACTGCAAAGGTAAATAAAAGTCGCTCATTTTGTACAGTCTTTCAACTCTTTTTCGCCAACCGAAAAACTCTCATGCGGTTTAACGGTGACGGATTTAATGGTACAGGAACGGCCAGAAACATCCTTGATCTTTAAATCATATTTACCGGGCTTGATATCTTTGACGGTCAACATTTCATCGGTTTCGACTGTTCCGTCCTTATCGTTCAGACACTGATTGGAACCGAAATTCGCCGTTCCTGCAGGCGCCATATAAAGTTCGGAAATTGTCTCTGCCGTCAGATTCCAAAATCGGATTGGCTTATCAGCCGCCAAAGCTGGAAAGGCCGCAGCCATAAAAACGCTATGCCAAGCAAGTTTTACAAGCCGCATGGTAAACTTCCTTCATAAGACCGCCGTCACACTTTGGCGAATAAGATTATCATCTTAATGCTTCCGTTGTCATCCAATCCTGTTTAGATTCAAAAAACGACAAAGAACGAAGGGCACTGCAAATGACCATCGCCTTATCGATTGATCGCCTCGTCAAGCGCTATGGCAAGCTGACCGCGCTCGATGCGATCAGCTTTTCGGTCGAAGTTGGAAAAGTAACGGCGCTCTTAGGTCCAAATGGCGCGGGCAAAACCACCCTCTTTCAAATCCTGACGGGATTATTTGTTGCCGATAGCGGGCATGTTGCGATTATGGGTATTGATAGTGCTGATGATCCTGTCTCAGCGCTCAAGCAACTTGGAATCGTCTTCCAACAATCGGCGTTGGACCTCGATTTAACGGCCAGTCAGAACCTTATTTTTCATGGTGGGCTTCATGGCCTCTCTCGCAAAGATGCGATGTCCCGCGCCGATCAATGGTTACACATTTTTGGACTGAGCGAAGTTGCAAAAAGGCCTTGCCGCCATCTATCAGGCGGCATGCGACGCCGTGTCGAATTGGCTCGCGCCCTCATGACGGATCCAGCGCTGCTTTTACTTGATGAGCCGACGCAGGGTCTTGATCCCAAGAGCCGAAAAGAATTGGTTGAAACCGTTTTTTCTCTCGCGCGTGAACGCGCACTCTCGGTCGTATGGGCAACGCATCTTGTGGCAGAAGTCGTCAATGCGGATACAATTATCGTTCTCGATCACGGTCAGATTGCAGGACAAGGAAGCAGCGCTGAACTCGTAACTCGAACAAACACGCCCAATCTCGAAGATGCATTTCTGGTCTTAACCGCTAAAGACCAAGAGGGATTATCGCCATGATCCGCTGGTTAAGAGCCTTAGATGCCGTTGTGCGGCGAGACACGCTGCGCTTTTTCAAGCAAACAAGCCGCCTTGTATCCGCCGTCGTCAGACCTGCTTTATGGCTCTTGGTCTTTGCAGCTGGATTTCAAAATGTGCTCGGGGTTTCAATAACGCCACCTTATGAAACCTATATTCCCTATGATGTTTATATGGCGCCGGGCTTGCTTGGAATGGTATTGTTGTTTCAAGGGATGCAATCGTCCCTCTCCCTGGTCTTTGACCGTGAGCTAGGACTATTGCGCTTGCTGCTTACATCGCCCTTCCCGCGCTCATATCTCTTATTCGTGAAGCTTGTTGCGGGAACGATCCTAGGTGTCTTGCAAGCACTCGTGTTTCTTGGTGTTGCGCGCCTCGCTGGCGTTGATTTGCCCAATGCGGCTTTCATCACCGTTATTCCGGCATTAATCATTGGAGGTTTTACACTGGCATCATTAGGCCTCTTACTTTCAGTATATGTAAAGCGTCTCGAAAATTATGCTGGCGCGATGAATTTTGTGATCTTTCCTTCGTTCTTTTTTTCGACCGCGCTTTATCCGCTCTGGAAAATTGCGGAGAGCGGTGCGTTATGGATTGTATATATTGCGCAACTCAATCCATTTACATCCGTCGTCGAAATGATCCGCTTTGCTCTCTATGGGCAGGTTGCATGGCAGGCGTTAGCAATTACCGTGCTTGTTGGAATTATTGCCTTTATGATTGCAGCGCGTGGGTATGATCCGCAGCGGGGAATGCTAGGACGCAAAGGCCAAGAATGATGAAAATTAAATCATTTACCCATGTGATATCGGCCAAAACATTAGCGGATGAGATTGCACGACTTGTGACCATCCTTCATACGAATGATTATTCAACGCACGGGATGGATTTTACCGATCTTATCGCTCGTAAATTAAGTGATGAATACGCTCAAAACCTATCCGATCAGGGTGTCCGAATTAAAAATCATAGCTGGGAGCGAAAGCCCGATGGAAGTTTGCGCATTAAGCTCTTC
>CANGPL010000075.1 GCA_947455725.1 Hyphomicrobiales bacterium
AAAGCAGGTGTGGAAGGCCGTTCCGCGAGACGCCATGCCGTAAATGCGCTTGAGGCAACGGCACTTTTTATAATCTCACGGGACGGTACAGAAGCAGCAAAAGTGGCGCCAAGTGAAGAATTAAAAATTAAGATGCGTCTAAAAATCTGACAGGTGATGCGTGATTTTTGTTAAAAAACGGCTTGGTTGCCATACAGCCAAGGATATGGCTGCTCAACGACCATACTATGGTTGCCCTACGACCAAGTGGGTCAATTACTAGTATATTACTTCTCTTATTAGTTTCATAGGTATGTAGGATGGTGCTTTGAAGTAAACTCAATATCCATAACAATCCCGACAAGAACTACACCATCTTTCCAACACCTGGAGATAGTGCAAGAACAACTAATCCATAAAATTCTAATTGCGAGATTACACGGGCTAGTCAATATTTAGATTTGTCAGCCCTTATCAGACCAGAGGCTGATAGCATGGCTAAATGAATAATGAATTTCAGTTACGCGTCACAGGATGCCAATATTAATTTTTGATTGATGGGTGTTTATTAGCAATTCAGTGGTCAAAATATATGCTCAAATGTTGGTTGGTCAAAGTCTGCAATATACTGAAACTATGAGGATATTTTATAAATCCTCCTGATAGCGGTCACGCGCGCGCAATAGTGTGTCGAAAAAGGCCAATAGGAGGTTGATGCCCACGTAACAAATATCAACCTTCAGAATAGTTTTAGTGGTGGCGCGTCACAAACATCTAACGCCAATGGCGGGCTCAGCATAACATTCAATGCCTGCTTTCTCCAACGCCTGCTCCAGCAAGCGCCTTTTTCTGCTTTGGGTTGGGATGCGCTTTTCCCAAAACCTGATTTGCCGCTCATCTACGCCTAGCAGCTGACCCAAATCTCGTTGCGTTAACCCCGCTAGTGCGCGTGCCGCCTTTAATTGCTTTGTGCTGATGAGTTTAGGCGGCTGTATGAAATACATGAGCTACACTGGCGCGGATAAATTACGATCCAGAAAGGCATAAAGGGCGTGGCGTATGGCTTCGGTGGACGTGGCCGTTGCTTCTGTTACAAACCCGCGCCTGATCAGTTCTTGAATTTCACTTGTTCGCAGTTCAATGGTCACGCATTTTAGGCCCCGCTGGAGCCGTTGACGGTGGATACGCATTCGTACTGCTGATGTCGACATAGCTCGCTCTAAGAGAGATTTTATACAGTGAACCTAAGCCGCAATATTTCGAAAATATTACAGCTTTTTATTAAAAAATACTATTAAAAATATGAAGTCTTTTTACACTGGTGTATAAGTTTAATAAATTGAAATATTGATCACTATGGATGAAATTCTTAATGCACATTGAATAGTAAGAGAAAAAAAACTGATTCAATCAAAGACTATGCCCAACCCAAATGTCATAAAATCACATATCCACAAGGGTAACAACATTATAACAACCGCGTCCTTAACCTTTTAATCCGAAATCGGACTCGGAATTTTAGGGCGAATGCAGAGCAAATGTTTTGCATGCCTCCATCATTGCTACCTACAGTCGATACATGTCAACTTCAGTGCTGGAACCAATTAACTTAGTCTGCAAGAGAAGGTCTTTAAATATTAGTCATTCTTGACTTTTTCGACCTAACACACCGCGTTGAGGATCATAGCCACGCGCGGCAATCATAAATGCAACGGTGCCTACCAAAAATGTGATCAAGACGGAGCGCCAGTCGATTTGACCATACATTGCAAAGCGGATCATCTCGACAACAGATGTAAAAGGATTGAGCTGAGCAATATAAACAATCCACAATGCTCCGCTTTCGGCAATCTTCCACAGAGGGTAGAGCGCGGTTGAAAAAAAGAACGATGGAAAGATTACAAAATTCATTGCGCCTGCATAATTTTCAAGACGCTTAACATAAACGGATAGTAACAAGCCGAGTGAAGCAAGCGTAAAGCCGCCGATCACCAAGGCTGGTATAACGGTCATAAATGCTGAGTTCGGTATATCGACGCCAGCAAGACGCGCTACGCCGAGAAAAACGATAGCCTGCAAGACACCTAGAATCGTTCCTGCAATGAGCTTAACAAATAAAAGATAAGCGCGTGGGAAAGGAGACGTCAGCAGGAGGCGCAAAAGCCCAACTTCCCGATCAAACACTAAGGAGAGAGACGACTGCATGCCTTGAAACAACAAGACCATGCCGAGCAAACCTGGCGCCATATAAACGTCATAGGGAATGTAAGTTTCATACGGCGGAGTTATTGAAACACCCAGTACATTTTGAAACCCTGCAGCAAAAACCAAAAGCCAAAGAGCGGGTCTTACGATGGCTGAAACGAGGCGACTAGTCTGCTTAAAAAAGCGCAGCGTATCGCGTCGGACGACCGAGTCTAAAGCTATCAACCATCTGATCATGCGGCATGCCCTTCGTGGCGCTGTTCGGTTAGCGCTAGGAAAGCATCTTCAAGGGAATTTACCTTTGTTTGGATTAAGAGTTCCGGACTAGTTCCTTTTCCGACAATGTGACCGTGGTCGAGAACGATAATCGTATCCGCATTGACTACCTCACCAACAAGGTGAGTCGCCCAAACGACGGATAGTCCACGATCACGTGCGAGAGCAAAAACCGTTTCAACCAATTCTTTCCGGCTTTTAGGATCGAGCCCTTGCGTCGGTTCATCGAGAAATAAAAGCGCTGGGTCTGTCATCAAGGCGCGGGCCAATTCGACGCGTCGTTTCATACCGCCTGACAATTGACGGCATGGTTTTCTTGAAACATCACTCAGTCCAAATGTTTTAAGCCACTTATCAGCCCGTGCCGTTGCATCTTTTCGGGAAAGACCGTGAAGCCCTCCGTGAAAGATGAGATTTTGATGGGCCGTTAAATCCGGATCCAACGCCGATTGCTGAAAGACGATGCCAAGCTGTTTAAGAGCGGCAACGGGCTCCTTCGCTATATCAATCCCTAAAATCGATACCTGCCCGCTATCGGCCACGAATAATCCCGTTAGGATCTGGAATAAAGTAGTTTTGCCGGCGCCGTTTGGGCCCAATAAAGCCGTCACCTGCCCAGCTTCAACGGAGAAACTTATCTCATTTAACGCCGTAAGCTTGCCGTAGCGCTTGACGAGACGATCAATTGATAAGGCTACGGTCATGAGGAGCATCTGTCATTGTTCAAGATAGGCTGGAGCCTAAACAGGATTGCATAACAACAAAAGAGGTAAGATGATATTCGTCTGTTAAAGAGTCGGACTTTTCCCTTAATTGAAGGAATTCTGTCATGCGTTTTCTACCGCTCGTTTTCACTGGCTTTATTATTGGCTTGTCCCTGCCAGCCGTAGCAGGTGAAAAGCCGATTCGATTTTGGAACCTAACCGCAGAAACGATTGCAGAACTTTATATGGCACCTGCGGGAACGACTAATTTTGGCCCTAACCAATGCCTGAATGATAAGGACGGAACGGTAGAGACCGATGAAATGCTAACGGTAAAAGATATTCAGCCAGGCAAATATGATCTAAAAATAAAGGATGTTTCAGGCCGCACCTGCCTTATCAAATCGGTAACCGTTAAGCCCCACGAAAATTTCTCTGTTGGAGAAAAGCAATTGAAGGACTGCACCAAATAAGCGGTTAATTACTTCCCTTTGCAATTTGTATCCCGATCTGAAAGTCCTAACGTATCGAGGACAGAGTTTTCATGCAAAAATCCTTCGATAGGTGCCATCGCAATCACGGCATCGGCAGTATGTAAAATTATGGGCTGACGCAATTGATGATCCCATGACCGAAAGGATCCTGGAATCCCCTTCGTCATCTCGATATCGATCTTGCCCGATAAGAGCGCGGCACTAATGGCTGGTCCGGTATAAGCCTTAGCACGGGCAACGGCCTCTGCGGCTGCTTTAACGGCTACCCAAGCACTCCAATCCATATCGCTCATGGAACGGCCGGAATCGCGCTCGAACCGATGATTAACCTGAGGAGCGCCATAGCGTTCGGCTGCGCGATGCCAAGCGGAGGCTTCAAGCCCTTCACTGCCGATTACAGGCCTCGGCTTGATCTGACGAAATTCAACAAACCGACCGAAATCGCCCGTCGTATCGGCTACAAAAATCACATCATAGTCGCTGTCGCCTGTCATTAAGGCTGTTGAATTTTCTTCGCGCTTGCGTGGATCGTTACCCGCGATGAAAAGCTTTGTGTCGACAATTTTGGCTCCAAATTTTTTGGCCGATGCCGCAAAATTTTTAGCTAATTCTTGGTCTTCTGGCTCTGGGCCAATCAAGGTCAAAACCCGTTTCCAATTTTTGCGAACGATCATCTGTGCAAGCGCATCGCTATAAGCGGATTGACTTGGGATCGTATGAAAGAGCGCTGTACCACAAAGTGTACGTCGTATTTCATCGCTGGTGTCACGAATATTGATCAAAGCAAGGGTGTCCGGATGAACGGACTTCGCTGCAATCATAAGGTCGTCGTGAGGCAAATCCAAAAGTACAAGCGCGGGCGAGCTGCTGATCAAATTCGCAAGGTCGTTCGCAAGATCAGCATCCGCATCCACCGTGTGATGCTCTAGAATAAAGTGAACATTGGCGGCGCGTCCTAATGCGGCAACATCCTTCAGGCCTAATTCAGCACCCGATATAGGCGGCTTATTTTCAACACGAATAACGCCGTCTGTTTGCGGCGGAGGATCATAAAACGGATCCTCTGCACGGTCGATGTAAACAATACGAATATCACGGGGCGGTTCGGATTGAGCCCATGTCGGAGCAAGCGAAAGAAGTAACGCAGCAAATGCGAACAGGACCTTATTCATCAATCAAGATTCCATAGGGTACGATACCAACGGGTACGGATTTCAGTACCTTGCCGCTCGATGTATCAATGATCGAAAGATCATCAGAGAGCCCATTGGCGACATAGAGTTTTTTCTCATCTTTTGTAAGGCGTAAGCCCCATGGACGTTTGCCGACTAAAATATAGTCGGACACAGCGCGCTTTGCCACATCAACGACAGCGATATGATTGGCTCGACCTAATGCGGCGTAGAGCGTCTTGCCACTAGCCGTCATTGTAATATCAACCGGCGTTACTTCTTCTTTGCGCATGCCTTTCGGCTGAAATTCGACACGACCAATCTCTGTTAGAGTTGCCGTATCGATAATTTCAACAAGCCCTGACATTTCACACGAAACCCATAATTCCTTGCCATCCGGCGTTAAAGCAAATCGGCGCGGCCGTGTTGCGGTAATAATATCCTTAACAACCTTTTGCGTTGCTACATCGATGACATGAACGAGGTTGGCCGCTTCTGACGTTACAAAAACAAGCTTGCCGTCAGGCGTTACGAGCACGCCTTCGGGCTCCGGCCCCGTAGGAAAATGGCCTTTCACTTGCCCTGTTTCGATATCGATTAAAGTTGCTTCTGAATCATCCTCGTTCGAAATATACAAATCTTTCCCATTGGGATGCAGATCAAATGTTTCTGGATCCGGAATATCACGGAAGCGCTTCACTAGTTTTTGAGTTGTTACATCATAAAGCGCTATCGTATTATCGCTGCCGCAAGCGACAACGATTTTAGTATGATCAGGCGTGAAGCGCATTCCGCGTGGCCGCGCACAGGTCTTGATTTGTTTAATAACCGTATCGCTTTGATCGAGTACTGTTAGCTGGCTAGAGCGCTCATTGCTTACAAATACCAGACCGGATCCGGCATAAGTGGTATTCGAGGTACTCAGTCCGATTATCGATAGGGCAAGCGCAGCTAAACAAGTTTTATATACTTCTTTCATACGCTTAATCCCTAAAGATGCCAGATCGATTGCATTAATTTAAGCCTAACACGCGAGCCGTCAGTTCCTCAACCGCTAATGCGACCGCCTCCGGCGCATCGAGGGCTAGCTGATGACCGCTTTGCGCAACGGCGATGGGTGGTGGAGCTCCAATGGATTGGGCCAATTCGGTATGCATAGCCAACCATGCGCGTTCCATGCGCCCGTCAGGATACGAGCCATCCCATTCGCGATTGCCGTGCAGGAGTATGAGCGATGGGAGATGAGGATATCCAGCCGCTTTAACTTCTGCAGCATCGAGCAACATCCAACGCATTTCCTTGACCATAAAAATGCGGGCGGTATCACTTCCTGCAAGATACATTGCCCGCGCATGAAGCGACTGTGGAAGCGCATAGGTTGCGGCAAAACTGGCGGTTCGTCCAAGAATTAAATTGGGTTCTGTAGGCACTTCAACTCCAACCTCAACGAACCGAGTAAATTGATCAGGGTGCATAGGATCAAGCAGAATCAAGCCTGCGACATCGGAAGGAAAGCGGAACGCATAATGGAGTGCTATCATTCCGCCAAAGGAATGTCCAACTAGAATTAAGGGCCTTTGAAGGTCAGCTTTGGCAATAAGTTCGTGCAAATCATCGGTTATATTGGCGGCTGTGCGGCTGCGAACAGTGGATTGGCTGAAGCCAGCACCGGCACGATCATAGGCGCAGACGCGATGATGTTTAGCAATGAGTGGCTGCGCCAAGGTCCAATCCAGATAATTGCCGCCGAGGCCGGCTTCAAGAATTATCGTTGGTTGGCCTTCTCCCGTACAAACTAAATGTAATGCCGTATCAGAAATTAAAAAAATTTCACCCGGCGGATCGAATTTGGTTTCTCCATAGGCCGTTGATTTGCCGAGTAATATTAAACTAAATAGAAGGATCATTCGTACGGCAGAGCGAGCGTCAAAAAATGCGCTATGATAATCTCTAGCAGGGTGAGTAAAGTATAGGATCATAAGCACCATGCTAATCTGTTTGTGAAGGAATGGGCAGTAAAAATGAGTTTCATATCGGCTAAAAAATTAAGCACCGGTTTAGCGTCATCGGCCATCTTAACGGTCATGCTGGCTTTGGCCGCTGACGGCTTTTCGACCAAGGAAGCTTGGGCCGATCAATCCGCATGTCCAGACATCGGTCACCGCTATGATATGACAAAATCCTACATTAGCTCAATCGAGCTTAATGGTATTTTGTTCAATGCTAGCGAGAACGGCTGCGACGATTTGGCCAAAACTCTTTTAAAGAATGGTGCCTCTTTGCAAGCCCGCGACCGTGAAGCCAACACACCTTTGTCACGTGCAGCACGTGCGGGCCATGCTTCGCTTGTTGAGCTTTATGCAACGAACGGCGGTGAATTGGATGAGCGTAATCTAAAGGGCTCTACGCCACTATTTTTAGCCGTTGAGAATAATCGCACAGCCATCGTCGAAATTCTACTTCGCTTGGGTGCTAAGCCGGATATTCCCGGCCGTTCTCAACTTACACCACTGGCAGCAGCGGCCTTTAACGGGAATGCAAAAATTGCTGACATTCTTGTAAGTAAAGGTGCGGATCCAAATGCATCCGACTCGACGGGTAAGACGCCTATTCTTTACGCCGCCGCTCGCGGCTTTCAGCCGATTGTGGAACGACTTCTAAAAGCGGGTGTCGATATTAATACCCGGTATGGCAATCAACTCACTGTATTGATGTGGGCGGCGGGACACGCCAATGACGTGCCCGACGATGATGGTATCGCGTTGGTTGAGTATCTCGTTGACCATGGCGCCAAGGTAAATGATGTCGATGACCGCGGTCACGATGCCGTGATGATAGCAGCCGAACTCGGCCACGCTGGAATTGTTCGTGCATTGCTTAAAAAAGGCGGCGTAACTCAACGTGCTGATGCGTCTGGCAAAACGGCCATAGATTTCGCCCCCGATGAAGAAACAAAATTGGCTCTAACCGGCAAATAGCCTGCGTCGATTAAAGACCAGCTATATATTTGGATAGGGCTGCAATGTCGCTGTCGCTGTAGGATTTCAGCAAAGTGACCATCCAAGCATTATTGGCGCGAGCACCAGAGCGGAATTCATTCATCGTTTTCAGCATATAGGCTTCTGATTGGCCCGCGATACGAGGAATCGTGCTGTCCCCTAAATAGCCTGACAAATGGCAACCTTCGCACTGGGCCGACGAGGCGACGGTTTGGGCCTGAGAGGCCGTCGCGGCATCGGCTGATTTTTGTTGCAAATTGGTCCAAGGCTTTTCTGAGAAATATTTTGCAAGTTCTTGCATGTCGGATTTTTCGAGCCCAGCAGCAATGCCCGACATGATCTCGTTTTTACGATCACCGCGTTTTAGATCGCGCAATTGTAGATAAAGATATCCTTCTTTTTGTCCCCAAATAACCGGAATTTCTGGCGATACGGGCTTACCATTTTCACCATGGCATCCCGCGCATATGGCTGCCTTTTCTTCAATGGATTGGGCTGTTGCCATTTGAATTGAAAATGCAACCATCGCTGCCGTAAGAACCACCGAAGAAATGCGCATTTTTATCACTCCGAAACTTATCGTATCATTGGCTTACCAAAAAGGCGGGACCGTTAGGCCCCGCCTTTTACTAATCTGCGTTATTCACGCTGGCAACTAGGATCAATCAGCCGTGAAGGCAATGATCGAGTTACCACGCTTGGAGTCGACCTGTGCGTTACCGCCAGCGGCCACGACAACATACTGCTTGCCATCGACCGTATAGGACGAAGGAGGTGCGTTAACACCAGCACCTGCCTGGAACTTCCAGAGCGCTGCACCCGTTTCAGCATCGAAAGCTTCGAACTGGCCGTTGCTTTCGCCGGTGAATACGAGGCCGCCAGCAGTTGCCAAGATGCCGCCGATCATTGGCTGCTGGGTCTTAACCTGCCACTTGATTTTGCCTGTGTTGTAATCAACAGCCGTCACATTACCCCATTGTTCTTCGGTTGGGATAATTTTGAAGGCGCCACCGAGCCAGAGCTTACCAGCTGGATAGGCTGAGCTTTCAACATGGTAGGTCATTGGCTGATGCAGGTTGATCGCATAAGCAAGGCCGAGCGCTGGGTTTGTTGCAAGAGGCGACCATTCAACACCACCATTGGCGCCTGGAAGCATGCGTGCGCCGTCCTTGGTTGGGAGGACCCACATGTTTTCTTGAGGAACCATAGCTTCCGAGAAACGGATCAAGCTGCAGTCCTTGGCGTCATGAACATAGATGTGTCCGGTCTTGCCGCCATGGATAACGGCCTTCATTGGCTTGCCGTCTTTACCAGCCGCGTTCACGATGGCTGGTGGGCTGACGGCGTCAAGATCCCAAACGTCATGGGCGATGTATTGGAAATGGCAAACATATTTGCCGGTTTCCAAGTCAACCGAGACGAGCGAGTCGGTGTAAAGATTGTCGCCGGGACGGAGCGAACCATCGAGGTCAGGCGAAGGATTGCCGACGACGAAGTAGATACGATTCGTTTCGAGGTCGACAGCAGGGTTTTGCCATACGCCACCACCAAGGGTTTTGTAGGGGTCGCCGATTTTAGCAAGGGCTGCCTTTTCTGCAGCGATGTCGCGATGCATGTCGCGGCCTGTTGCATCATTGGTTGCCCAAACGCCAACTGAGCTTTCTGGAACAGTGTTGAACGTCCAGAGATTCTTGCCGGTCTTGGCATCGAATGCCTTCACAAAGCCGCGAATACCGTATTCGCCACCATTGGTGCCTACAAGGATTTTGCCCTTAACAGCCGTTGGAGCCATCGTTTCGCTGTAGCCGAGTTCAGGGTCAGCAACTTGGGTTTCCCAAACTTGCTTGCCGGTCTTAGCGTCAAGTGCAACTAGCTTTGCATCGAGCGTCGCAAGATATACCATATCTTCATAAACCGCGACGCCGCGATTGTTTGGGCCGCAGCAATAGGTTGTGATTGGACCAAGCTTTTGCTTATAGTGCCAAAGCTCTTCACCCGTGCGAGCATCAAGGGCGTACACATGGTCGAATGCGGTCGTGACATACATCACGCCATTGACGACAATTGGGGACGTTTCCATCGTATCCTTAACTTCGGTCTGGAAGACCCAAGCCGGACGAAGTTTAGAAACATTGCCGACATTGATTTGCTTGTTTGGGAAATAACGCGACTGCGTGTAATCCCCGTTGGTGTGCAAGAAGTTATTGCCGTCGCCGCCTGCGCGGTTTAGCAAATCCTGCGTAACCGTATTCATGTTGCCGAACTTTGTTGCATTCTTAATTTCTTCGGCAGCAGACGCGGACGTTGAAATTACAGCGATACTGGCGATCAGCGCTGCAGCGCCGACAAGCCACTTACCTGTCTTGTATGATGTCATGTCCATCCCCCCAGTTTGAAGCATCTTCGGATTTTTCTGAGAACCAGATTATTCCAATTGTATTTGATCTAACGAATCCTGAAAACTGTCAATGCCCAGCCCATCTGGGTTATTGCGACTAAAGTCTAATAGCGCATCGCTTGACACGGATGGGCGTGAAAATTCACAATATTTTGGAAAATAGGGCTTAAAAATGGGTAAGCTTTGAATCTAAGATACTAAAAAACAATAATAAATAATAAAAAAATCAAAATTGGGGGGGAACACGCATGACGGATAGTCACGTCGCAGGTCTTGGCCTGCTGGATCGTTCGCGAACGATCGCTCAACCGGGTTTTAACCGGTGGTTGGTACCACCCGCAGCCCTTGCCATTCATTTATGCATTGGCATGGCCTATGGCTTCTCGGTGTTCTGGCTACCTTTAAGCCGGACGGTGGGTCTCGCAACGGGCGCAGGTAAAGCGCTGGCCTGCCCAGGCGATGCTACGACGTTTTGGGGCAAGGTGGCGATTACCGGCCACGCTCTTTTTGCCAC